>NZ_RZSN01000159.1:0-13820 GCF_003997315.1 Mesorhizobium sp. M1A.F.Ca.IN.020.04.1.1 | reverse complement strand
GTGCCGGGCTCGATGGCCGCAAGCGCGCCGAAGCGGGCCGAGCGGACCAGAGTCTTCGCCAGCCTGACGGCCTCGGTGTCGGTCTCGCGGATGACATCCTTCCTGGTCTCGGTCACAGCGCTCACCGCGATAAGTTGATTTCTACTCTCCGGCTATCGGCCAAACAGGCCGGACCTGACAAGGGCTTCAATTTCAGTCTCGTCGATGCCGAAGCGTGCCAGCACAGCCGAAGGCCGGCGGTCGGCGACGGTCGACGCCGCGGCAAGGGTCGAGGCGGCGTTGGAGAAGCGCGGCGCCGGCGTCGGACGTTCGAGCTCGCCCGATCTTGCAAAATTTTGCCGGGCGCGGCTCTGCGGATGATCCCTGGCTTCGGTCAGCGACAGGACGGGAGCGACGCAGGCGTCGGTCGGTCCAAACACCTCGGCCCACTCGTCGCGTGTCTTCGCTCTGATTCTCGCGGCAATGGCAGCGCGCATGTCGGGCCACGATGTCCTGTCATATTGACCGCCGACAAAACGCCGGTCGAGCGGCAACAATCGGGCGAACTCGGCAAAGAATTGCGGTTCGAGGCAGCCGATGGCGACATGCCGTCCGTCCGCCGCCTCGTAAACGTCGTAGAAGGGGGCCCCGGAATCGAGCAGGTTCTCACCGCGTCGCTCGCTCCAGAGGCCGGCCGCCATGAAGGCATGGATCGGAGCCGCGAGCATCGATGCACCCTCGACCATGGCGGCATCGATCACCTGACCTTTGCCGGTGCGCGAGCGCTGGAACAGGGCCGCCAGCACGCCGGCGATCAGCATCATGGCGCCGCCGCCCTGGTCGGCGACTAGGTTCAGCGGCGGCACGGGCGGCGCTCCCTGCCGGCCGACGGCATGCAGCAGGCCGGCATAGGCGAGGTAGGTGATGTCATGACCGGCGCGGCGCGATAGCGGCCCGTCCTGGCCGAAACCCGTGAGGCGGCCGTAGATCAGCGCAGGATTGCCTTCCAGCACGACATCAGGCCCGAGGCCCAGCCGCTCCATGACGCCTGGGCGAAAACCTTCGATGAGAACGTCGGCCTTTTCCGCAAGGCGCAGCAGAAGCTCCGCGCCGTCCGGCCGCTTCAGGTCGAGCCTGAGGATGGAGCGGCCGTGGCGGTCGAGGTCGTGGGCCTCGGGCAAGGATAGAAGCGGCTCTTTGGCGTCCGCCCGCTCGATGCGCAGGACGTCTGCGCCCATCTCCGATAGCATCAAGGCGGCGAGCGGCACCGGGCCGAGGCCCGCCATCTCGATCAGCCTGAGGCCAGCCAACGGCCCTGTCTTGTCGGCGGCTGTCGGCGGCGTGCTCATTTCGCTTTTATTTGGGCGCCATGCGGATCGCGCCGTCGAGGCGGATGGTCTCGCCGTTCAGCATCTGGTTCTCGATGATGTGGAGCGCGAGTGCTGCATATTCCGAGGGCTCGCCGAGGCGAGGCGGGAAGGGCACCGAAGCGCCGAGCGAATCCTGCACCTCTTGCGGCATGCCGGCCATCATCGGGGTCTTGAAGATCCCTGGGCGATGGTGCAGACGCGAATGCCCGAGCGCGCCAGGTCGCGCGCCACCGGCAATGTCATGCCGACGACGCCGCCCTTGGACGCCGAATAGGCAGCCTGGCCGATCTGGCCGTCATAGGCGGCGACCGACGCCGTGTTGACGATGACGCCGCGTTCGCCGCCGGCGAGCGGGTCGAGTTTCGCCGCCCGGTCGGCGACCAGGCGGATCATGTTGAAGGTGCCGATCAGGTTGATCTCGATCACCTTGCGGTATTGATCCAGCGGGTGCGGGCCATCCTTGCCGACCGTCTTCACTCCAATGGCAATGCCGGCGCAATTGACCAGGATGCGCGGTTCGCCGAGCTTTGCCGCCACTTCGGCGATCGCCGCGCTGCCACTGTCTGCGCTGCTGACATCGCATTGAACCGCGATGCCGCCGATATCGGCGGCAACCTTGGCCGCGCGATCGATACCGATATCGAGTATCGCTATCTTAGCGCCCTTGGTGGCAAGGGCGCGCGCCGTCGCTTCGCCAAGGCCGGAGCCACCGCCAGTGACGATCGCGATCTGGCCGTTCGGGGTCATGGTGGCGTCCTCCCAGAATTTCGGATCATGCTACGAAGCGCGCTGCTGCGGCGCAACCTGAATGACCGGATCGATCGAGGACTGCGGAATGGCCGAGGCGCGGACCGCGACCTGGGCCAGGTCGGCAACCCGCGCCGTATCCGCATGACAGACCTCACCGACGAACCGGGCCACCGCGCCAGGCCTGATTTCGTGATGGAGCAGCCGGTCGAGATCGACCGAACGCGGCATGGTGATCTGCCCACGCGGGAAGCGCTTGAAGCCGAGCGGCCCGTAGTAGGGCTCGTCACCGACCAGCATGACGGCCGGCGCGCCGGCCTTCGCGGCGGCTTCGAGCGCGATCGCGACCAGCCTGCGGCCTATGCCGAGATTCTTGAAGGCGGGCCGGACGGCAAGCGGGCCAAGCATCATGGCGCGTCCGGCGCCTGCCGCCACGCGCGTCATGCGCACCGAGGCGATCACCGTCTCGTCCTCGACGGCGACAAAGGACATCGAGCGGTCGTGCCCGCCCGCCTCGCGGATCTTATAGGCGGCCAGCACGAAACGGCCCGGCCCGAAGGCCTCGTCGTTGATGGCTTCGATTTCAGGATCGTGCGCCGGGGTCTCCGGCA
The DNA here is from genome assembly GCF_003997315.1 of Mesorhizobium sp. M1A.F.Ca.IN.020.04.1.1. Taxonomy (NCBI): domain Bacteria; kingdom Pseudomonadati; phylum Pseudomonadota; class Alphaproteobacteria; order Hyphomicrobiales; family Phyllobacteriaceae; genus Mesorhizobium; species Mesorhizobium sp. M1A.F.Ca.IN.020.04.1.1. Next base: position 11,113 of record NZ_RZSN01000159.1, on the reverse strand, counting down.
GATATTTCACGTCGGCAAGGCTCATGGTCTTTGCGTTCCGGTATGCGAGGAAAGGTTTGCTGCAAGCGGCAGCGTTCGCCAGTCAGCGCTTCATCAAGCGCGGGCGTCCTTTCGTCGTCGGTCGAACCGGATCGTGGCAAAGTCAAACATGGGCGCTTCCGCTAGCATCAATTGTTCACGGCTGCAATCGGCCCTTTTCACCTTTCTTTTCGCCGTTTGACGAACTGTTCAGCGCCTGAGGGCTTCGACATTCCGGGTAAGCGCCTAGATGTCCGTTGGAACCTCAGGGAGATTTCGCATGGGATTGCTAGTTGAAGGCAAATGGCAGGACCGCTCGACCGTTGCCGACAGCAGCGGCAGGTTCGTGCGTGCCGAAGCGCAATGGCGCGACTGGGTGACGCGCGACGGTGCGCCGGCGCAAGGGCGCAAACGCGGTTTCAAGGGGGAGCCCGGGCGCTATCACCTTTACGTCTCGCTCGCCTGCCCCTGGGCGCACCGGACCTTGATCTTCCGCGTCTTGAAGAAGTTGGAAGACATCATCTCCGTCTCCGTGGTGCACCATTTCATGGGCGAGAACGGCTGGACCTTCACAGCCGAGGACGGCGCAACCGGTGACACGCTCTACGGCCTCGACTTCCTGCACCAGATCTATGCCAAGGCCGATCGCGGCTATTCGGGCCGCGCGTCCGTACCGGTGCTGTGGGACAAAAGACAGGAAACCATCGTCAGCAACGAGTCGTCAGAAATCATCCGCATGCTCAATTCCGGCTTCGACGAATGGGGTGATGCGAGCCTGGACTTCTATCCGCCGGCGTTGCGTTCCGAGATCGACAGGATCAATGCGCTGGTCTATCCGGCGATCAACAACGGCGTCTATCGCGCCGGCTTCGCCACCTCGCAGGAAGCCTATGAGGAAGCGTTCGGCGAGCTCTTCGCAGCACTCGACACGTTGGAAGAGCGGCTGTCAAAGCAGCGCTATCTTGTCGGCGAGCGGATCACCGAAGCTGACTGGCGTCTATTCACCACGCTGGTGCGCTTCGATCCGGTCTATGTCGGCCACTTCAAATGCAATCTGCGCCGGATCGCCGACTATCCGAACCTGTCGAACTATCTGCGCGACCTCTACCAGGTGCCCGGCGTGTCAGGCACGGTCAGCCTGCATCACATCAAGTCGCACTACTACGGCAGCCACAAATCGATCAATCCGACGGGGATAATCCCGGCGGGACCTAAACTCGACTATGCCGCACCACATGATCGCGGCCGGTTCAGGAAGGCGGCATGAGTCACCAGTAGGCCGAGACCTGCTCGCCGCCGAAAATTTCGGCAATCCGACGTCGCGTCGCCGGCGTCGCATCTGCCGGCAAACGGTCGAGCGGAAAGAACGCCGCCTCGGCGATCTCATGGTCCGCCGATTTCGGCGCCGTCTGGTTGAAGGCTTCGACCAGATAGAGGCCGACGTGGTCGCGTGTGCTGGCGCGACGGTTGAAGTGCATCGATCTCAGCACCGGCGGAGCCGTCAACGCGATGTTGCCCTCCTCGGCGAGCTCGCGCGCCAGCGCCTCGACAAGCGTCTCGCCGACCTCGACGCCGCCGCCAGGCAACTGCCAGCCCGGAACATAGGTGTGGCGGATGAGGAAGATGGAGTTGGATGCGCGGTCGTAGATCAAGCCGCGCACGCCAAGCGTCATCGGGCGCCGCAGCAGGAAATAGAGATGGAACAGCCTTGCCCGCAGTCCCGCCCAGCCGGTCTGGCGGAACGCCTGTTCCGGATCGGCGCCAGTCATCCACGAAACCGCGAGCGGACAGGAAACGTTGAGTAGAAAGCCCGGACCGGGTCGCTTAAGAAGGGGCTATGCTCAGGCTTGCACATATTTCCGATGTCCATCTGGGGCCGCTGCCCGATGTAACCTATCGCGATCTCGCGTCCAAGCGCGTGCTGGGTTACGTCAACTGGCAGCGCAACCGCCGCCGTCATATGCACGATGCGGTGATCGACACGATTGTCGGCGATATCAAAGCCAACGCCCCCGACCACCTCGCGGTCACCGGCGATCTCGTCAACCTGGCGCTCGATGGCGAGATCGAGATGGCGAAACATTGGCTGGAGACGCTGGGCTCTGCGAATGACGTATCCGTGGTGCCGGGCAATCACGATGCCTATGTGCCGGGCGCCTTCGACAAGGTTTGCCGGTCATGGGCGCCGTGGATGACGGGCGACGGCATCAACAGCCCGATCGACCGCAATTCCTTTCCCTATTTGCGGGTTCGCGGTGATGTCGCTCTGATCGGCGTCACGACGGCGCGGGCCACGGCGCCCTTCATGGCCAACGGCTTCTTCATGGAGGGCCAGGCGGAGCGGCTCGGCAACATCCTCGACGCGACGGCCAGACAGGGGCTGTTTCGCGCCATCATGATCCATCATCCGCCGGTGCGTGGCGCGGTCTCGCAGCATAAGCGGCTGTTCGGTATCGCGCGCTTCCACAAAGTCATTCGCCGGTATGGCGCCGAGCTTGTGCTGCACGGCCACTCGCACTTGCCTTCGCTGTTCACCATCGGTCCGCGCGGCGTCAAGGTGCCGGTGGTCGGCGTGGCCGCCGCCGGCCAGGCGCCGGGCGGCGATCATCCCGCCGCTCAGTACAATCTGTTTGAGATCGGCGGAAAAAAAGGTGGTTGGACCATCCGCCTGACACGGCGCGGCCTGACCGGTCCGGCACTGCCGCCGTCGGACATTCAGGTGATCGAGCTCGGTGCCGATATGCCGGTGGTGCGCGAGCCCGTCGTCAGAAGCTGATCTTCATCTGGGCGATGCGGTCCCAGAACAGCACCAGCGATACCGCCAGGCCGACCAGGGCGCCGGCGGCGATCAAGCCGAGGCCGGCGAAGAAGGTCGTCCAGCCGTTGCGGCGCGTTGCAGCCTGCAAGGGCGGCTCGGCTTCCCGGACCTCGGCTCGATGCAGGCCAGTCACCGCGCTCTCGACCGCGCCTTCCATCATCCGCTGCCGCTCGACGACACGCTCGGCCACGTATCGCGTAACGGCATCGGCGACGGGCTTCATGTCGGTCGATTCGGCCAGCACCACGCGGCCGATGCGTGTGTCCTTAAGGAAGCGGAAGGTGCGGCGATCCCGCCCCATGGCGACATGGCTGACGGCATCGACCCACAGCCGCGGCTGCAGGCCGGAGGAGACGGCGAAGTCGAAATTGTCGATATCCGCCGGCACGTCGGCGAAAACGGGGGCGAGCTCCGCGGCCAGCAACTCGAGCCGCATGCGGTGCGCCTCGCGCATGTCGACCACCACATCATCGCGGTCGGCGAAGGCGTTCTTGACGTCGCGGATCGCGTCCGCGAGCTTTCGCGATGGCTCGATCGGGGTGATTTTGTCGCCTGCATCCTTCATGGCGCTGCCTCGCTGTTGGTAAACAGCGAGTTAACACAGTCGCCGGCAAAATGCACTGCGAGATGGGCTCAGCTTGCGGCTGCGCTGAACACCGGTCTCTGGATTCTGCCGCGGCGACGCGTGTTGCGGCGCACGGCCTCTGCAATCAGGTCAGGCGCCTCCTCGACCAGCATGTGGCCCGCCTCCAGCACGTGGTGCAGGTGGAAATGCGGCGGCAAGTCCTCGGCCTGGGCGACGGGCAGGACGGGATCGTCCGTTCCCCAAAGCACCATCACCGGCATGCTCAGGGTTTCCAGCCGTTCGCTCGGGATGACACCTTGCCGGTCTTCCCTGGTGATCACGGCTGCAGCACCGACGAGGGTCCGCAACTGGCCCGGCCGTTTGCGCATGCCGCACAGCGCCTCCACCACGTGTTGAGGAGGAGAACTTTGCGGCCCCGACATGGCGGCAAGACAGGCGCGGATCTCATCTCGATCGGCCGCGGCCGCATAGCGCCGCAGCAACGGACCGTTGATCTCGGGGCCGAAGCCGCCGGGCGCCAGCAAGGTCAGCGAGGCCACCCTTTCGGGATCGGCAGATGCCATCAATGTCGCGATCGCGCCGCCCATGGAATGGCCGACGACGTGAACTTTGCCCAGGCGGCGCGCGCCCAGATCGGCTAGGATGACCCCGGCGGCCTGCTTGACGCCTGCCGCCTGGCACTGCAGGGAGTTTCCGTGGCCCGGCAGATCGTAGGCCAGTGTCCTCACATCGGGCGTCAATCCCGCAATCACGTCGCGCCAGATCGAATGGCAAGCGCCGAAGCCGTGCAGGAAGACGATCGTCTTCGAGCCAGCACCGCTTTCGGCGACGTGAAGAGAGTTAAACATCGAGATTGTTGGCTGTGAAGCAGTATGAGGGGCAATTCAAGATTGTGGCTGAATTGCTCCCTGAGCAGGTCGATAGCCAGTAAAATCTTCGCGAATTCGCCGTGCGCGCCCCAATCGAACGCGTAAGCAGGCCTAAGACTCGTTGAGTGTCGACGCCCGCTGTGCCGAGCAGATCCGGCGTGCGAATTTAATATTCCAATCAGTCCGCACGTCAGCGAATGCTCCACGTTCGCTCAGCTCGGATTGCCAATCCCCGCAGAGCGCAAGGATTGCACCAGCCGGTCGATGAGATCGGCGGGGTACTTCCTGTCAACAAAAGTGGCGCGCGGATTGGCGGCGAATTTCGGGAATTCGGCCGTGAGCTCGTTCGCCAATTCGTTTGCGAGCTTGTCGCGGCCTGAGATCTTGGCGCCGATCAGGCGCGCCGCCAGGTAATGCGATTTGGACGCGGTGGTCCGCAGCGACTCGCTGGCAATCGCTGCCCTCTGGGTGTCGCCTTGCATGAAGGCTCCGACAAACAGGCCATAGTCCCACCAGGTCGGATGACCGCTGAAGGCCTCGACGGCATGGCCCAGGATCGGCGTCCCTTCCTGGTATCTGCCAGCGAAGATCAGGCCGTAGCCATAAGCGGCGGCCATGCCGAGATCGTAGGGGTTGAGCTCATAAGCCTTGCGCATCCAGCGGATCGCTTCGTCGGTGTTGCCGAGGCGCGAGTTGAGGTAGCCGTAGGCGCGATGCGCGTGCGGGCTCATCGGTGCCATCTGAATGGCGCGGTGGGCAAACGACATGGCCTCCTCGACCGTTGCGCCGGGCGGATAGGCGTAGCGGTTGTTGACGGCTTCCAGATGCAGGGAAGCCAGTTCCGAGTAGATGAGCGATGATTTGGTGCTTTCTCTGACCAGCTTCTCCAGACAGCGATACGCAGCTTCGTGCGCCTTGGCGCTCTGGTCGAGATAGTAGAGGTCGTCGAGCACCAGACATCCTATCTGGCTGGTCCGGATATCGCTCTGGTCGATATAGCTGTAGATCGCGCCCGAAGCGGGGACGGTAGAGCTCAGGAGATTGGCGATGTTGCTCTCGACCGCACCAGGCGCGCTTTCGGCCGGTGTCAGGTTGCGTGACAGGAGAACCCGTCCCGTCGCGACGCTCTGCAGCTCGATCATGACGTCGCCGGCGTTAGTCCCGGGAATAAGATCGAAAACGAAGCTGATCGGATCGGCGGAACGATTGCGCGTAGCGTCGGCGTCGCGTCCGATGAAGTCTATCGTATCGAAGCCGGCCAGACCGGCGCGCAGCGAGGAAGCAACACGGGCCGCCTCGGGTCCGTCGGCTTTGATGGCCAAGTAGATCAAAGGCAGGCCTTCGAACGTTTGGGAAGCGACGCTGCTGGTCGCGCCTGCCGTTTCGACTTCAACCGGCGCGACCGCGTCGTCACCACGAAGAAAGGCGTTACCCTGGCGGACGACAAGGATACCCAGCATGGCGATGACCAGCACCATGGCGGCCCAGAAGAACCGCAACTGGCGCGTCAGCGATGACGCGGATTGGGTCGGTGCCGGGGTCGTCGTCAGCGGCACGGCGTCGACCGGTGCGGCGGCGGCCTCGGGCTTCTCGAAATGCTTGGAAGGCCGGGCGATCGGGGCATCCGCGGGTTTGGCGTCGGCTGGGAGCCGTATGGCGTTCAACTCGTAAGAAGGCACATAGCCGCCGCGCGGAATGGCGATGCGTACCGGCTCGCCAATGCCTTCGCTGGCAAAATATTGATCCAAAAGCTCGCGCAGCCGCCCCGCCTGGACCCTGACGACCGCGTCGGTCGATCCGTCGAAATCGCCGTCCTTGCCGAAGACATCCATGGCAATGGACACACCCTTCAGCCGGTCGGCTTCGCCTGCCTGCTCGCGTTCGACCAGATAGCGTAACAGCCTGCGGGCCCGCTCGGATCGTCCGAACGTTTCGCTGGCAAGCAGTCGCTCCAATGTCTCGCGCACTGCGGGGGCGGCAGGCGTGGCAGGCTCCAAGTGTCGGACCTTTCAGAGTCGGCACAGGTTAGGGCGCGATAATATAGCGCGCGCTCCAGCGCACAAGGAACCTTCTGTTATGTGATCGCGTAAGCCACGGGAAATTTACCGGCCGGTTAACGAATTTGAACGCGGCTCGCGCCTGCCATGAAGCGTGGCACGTCCGATGAACGCGCCACGCTTTATCAATCGAACAATCAGGCGGCCTTGCGGCCCAGGATGCGGTTGGCGGCCGAGACCACGGCCTCCAGCGAGGCGGCGACGATGTTGGTGTTTATGCCTGCGCCGAAGAGCTTGCCGCCCGGATATTCCATCTCGACATAGGAAATGGCCGACGCGTTCGACCCGCGCTGCAAGGAATGTTCGGAATAGTCGAGCACCGACATGTCGACGCCGATATGGCGCGAAAGCGCATCGACGAAGCCGTCGATCGGGCCGGTACCGGTGCCGGTGATGGTGACTTCCTTGCCGTTGTCGAGGATCTCCGCCTCGACCACGCGACGGCCCTTTACCGCAGTGTCCGGATAGGTGCGATGGTCGAGGAATTTCAGCCTTGCGCCGGGCTGGTCGACATAGGCTTCAAGGAAGCGCTCGTGGATGCGCTTGGCCAGCACTTCCTTGCCTTCGGCGTCGGTGATCGCCTGGATGTCCTGGCTGAACTCGATCTGCAGGTTGCGCGGCAGATTGAGGCCGTAGTCGGCCTGCAGCACGTAGGCGATGCCGCCCTTGCCCGACTGCGAGTTGATGCGGATGATCGCCTCATAGGTGCGGCCGACATCAGCGGGGTCGATCGGCAGGTAGGGCACTTCCCAAACCGGCGTGTTGGCTTTGCGCAGCGCCTTCATGCCCTTGTTGATGGCATCCTGGTGCGAGCCGGAGAAAGCGGTGTAGACGAGCTCGCCGACATAGGGGTGGCGTTCCGGGATCTTCAGCTGGTTCGAATATTCATAGACGTCCTTCATCCGGTTGATGTCGGAGCAGTCCAGCTCGGGATCGACGCCTTGCGTGTACATGTTGAGCGCCAGCGTCACGATGTCGACATTGCCGGTCCGCTCGCCATTGCCGAACAGCGTGCCCTCGACGCGGTCGGCGCCGGCCATCAGGCCGAGCTCGGTGGTGGCGATGCCGGTGCCGCGGTCGTTGTGCGGATGCAGCGAGATGATCAGCTTGTCGCGGTCGTCGAGATTGCGGCACATCCACTCGATGCGGTCGGCATAGACGTTGGGCGTCGACATCTCGACCGTCGATGGCAGGTTGACGATCAGCTTGTTGTCGGCCGTCGGCTTCACGATCTCGGTGACGGCGTTGCAGATCTCCAGCGCGACCTCGAGCTCGGTACCGGTGAAGCTCTCCGGCGAATATTCGAAACGGAAGCCGCCGCCGGCCTTGGCGGCCATGTCGGTGATCATCTTGGCGGCATCCGTGGCGATGCGCTTGATGCCGGCGACGTCCTTTTCGAAGACGACGCGGCGCTGCAGCTCGCTGGTCGAGTTGTAGAAATGCACGATCGGGCGGTGGGCGCCCTCGAGCGCCTCGAAGGTCCGCGTGATCAGCTCGGGCCGGCACTGCACCAGAACCTGCAGCGACACGTCCTTGGGCACGCCGCCCTCCTCGACGCACCAGCGGGCGAAGTCGAAGTCGGTCTGCGAGGCCGACGGGAAGCCGATCTCGATCTCCTTGAAGCCCATGTCGAGCAGCAGCGCGAACATGCGCGCCTTGCGCTCATGGCCCATCGGGTCGATCAGCGCCTGGTTGCCGTCGCGCAGGTCGACCGAGCACCAGATCGGCGCCTTGTCGATCACCTTGGACGGCCAGGTGCGATCGGCGAGGTTGACGGTCGGGTAGGGCTGATATTTGCGGGCGGCATCGGCCATGTGGCCGGGCGCTTGCGCGCCCGTTTCGGCCTCGCCGGCGCGGATTGCTTCTCTTCTATTCATCGTCGTTTCTCCCGGCGGCTCGTGGGACCGCCTTCAGGCGGATCGGTGCCGAGCGGCGCCTTTACCAAAGAATTTCGTTCGCTTGATGTGACTTGCCAATCTAGCCAAGGAGCAGGCGCCCAAAGCGGCGGTTTTCGACCGCCGGGCGCTCCTTCAGCGAACCCGGCGATCGCCGATAAGGCCGAGAAGGAGCAGGGTCGAAGCAAGCGCGCGCACGGTCTCGCCGGCAAAGCCGGGGCGAGAAGAAGCGACGGAGCGGGTGCGCGTGGTCATGCCGGCTCTCTTACAGGAGCGGCCATCCGGAGGCAAGTGCCGGCCCGGCTTTGAGTCTTTGGTTTCATGCATATCGTCTTCCCAAAACCGCTGCACAGTTTTGGTCGACATGCCTTGGCGCGGCTCTTCCCCGCATCAGCCAAATGCGCCACACTCGCCTCCGGAGGACCTGATCCGAGGGGGAGGTCGTGCATGAATTTCGTGTTCTTCTCGCCGCATTTTCCGGGCAACGGCGCCGATTTCTGCGAACGGCTGAAGAAGGCCGGCGCTACCGTACTCGGCATCGGCGACGCGCCCTATGAGACGCTGAGCAGCAAGCTCAAGGCGGCGCTTTCGGAATATTATCGGGTCGCGGACATGGAGAACTACGATGCCGTATTCCGGGCGATGGGCCATTTCATCCACAAATGGGGCCGCATCGACCGCTTCGAGTCGTTGAACGAGCACTGGCTGGAGCTCGAGGCCAATATCCGCACCGACTTCAACATCTTCGGCACCAAGCTCGACTTCGTGAAGAATTTGAAGCGCAAGAGCCGCATGCGGGCCTTCTTCCGCAAGAGCGGCGTCGAGACAATCCCGCAACGCAAATGCTCCGATCGGGCCGGCGCCATGACCTTCATCCGCCGGGTCGGCTATCCGGTGGTGGTGAAACCGGATTCGGGCTCCGGCGCCTCGAACACGTTCAAGATCTCCAACGCGAAGGAGCTCGATCAGTTCTTCAAGGACAAGCCCGAAGGCGTGGCCTTCGTCATGGAGCAGTTCATCGAGGGGCTGGTGGTGACCTTCGACGGGCTGGTCAACCGCGACGGCGAGGTGGTGCTGGCGGCGAGCCACCGCTACGACCAGAGCGTCATGGAGGTGGTCAACCGCGACCGCCATATGAGCTACACCTGCTTCCCCGAGATTACGCCCGCGGTCGAGGAGGCAGGCCGCAAGATCCTGAAGGCGTTCGACGTACGCGAGCGCTTCTTCCACATCGAACTGTTCGAGACCAGGGACAAGCGCATCATTGCGCTGGAGGTCAACATGCGGCCGCCAGGCGCCTGGATGACGGATGCGATCAACTACACTTTCGACATCGACGTCTATGCCGAATGGGCCAACATGGTGGTGAAGGACGCGGCCGGCGGGCCCTACAAGGGCAAGTATTTCACGGCCTATGCCAGCCGCAAGCGACACCTCGACTATTTGCACAGCCATGAGGACGTGCTAGCCGCCCACGGCGACAAGATCGTCCACCATCAGGCCATCGAAGAGGTTTTCAGCCGCGCCATGGGGAACTACGCCTACCAGATGCGCTCGAAGGACCAGAAGGCGCTGTGTCAGGCGGTCGACTATATCCACGCGGAAAAGGCGTGAGCCGATGGACGTCTCCTATCACAAGGCCCATGCCCGCAATCTCGGCCGCGACATGGAATACAAGCGCTACGGCCATGCCGGGCGGCCGGTGGTGGTGTTTCCCACCTCGCAGGGGCGTTTTTACCAGTTCGAGGATTCGGGAGGCGTCGCAGCACTCGCCGAATTCGTCGACACCGGCCGCATCCAGCTGTTCACGCTCGACGGCATCGATTCGGAATCCTTCTTCGACAAGCATGGCGATCCCGTCAGTCGCATCGCCCGCCACGAAGCCTATTTCCGCTATGTGCGCGAGGAGGCGCTGCCGGAGCTGCAGGCGGTTGCCGCCAAGGCCAATGGCGGACGCGCCCTCAAGCCGCTGTTCTGCGGCTGCTCGATGGGCGGCTACCACTCGTCGAATTTCGTGTTCCGCTTTCCGGAGCTAGCGAGCGGCGTGATCTCGCTATCCGGCGTCTATTCGACCCGCGACTTTTTCGGTCGGACGCTGGAGGGCAGCATCTTCTACAATTCGCCGCTCGACTATCTGCCGGGCATCGTCGACCAGAAGCTGCTCGGGCGGCTGAGGGCGCTGAGGCTGATCTTCTGCTGCGGGCAGGGCGCCTGGGAAGAACGAATGCTCGTCGAAACGCGCGAACTGGAGCAGGTGCTGCGCGAGAAATCCATTGCGGCCTGGGTCGACTATTGGGGCGGCGACGTCAGCCACGACTGGCCGTGGTGGCACAAGCAACTCGTCTATTTCTTTGGCCGCTGGCTCGATGACGACCTGATGCACAGGATCGACTGATGACCGCGCCCGACCCGATCCGCCGCTTGTCGAAGCCACCAATGCCGGCGACCCGGGGCCTTTCTCGACCCCTCACCGCCGATGCCTTGCTCACCTATTGGGGCCGTTCCTTCCGCGGACGCGAGCAGATCGCGCGCTGGAACCAATCCGACAGTATCGGCGTACAATCCCTTTTGATGCGCGTCGCGGGGTTGGCCGCCACCTCGGGTCATGTGGAATGGCGGCGTGGGCGCGCTGTCGCGATCCTCGCTCAGTAGGTCGCGCGCCCGCCGGACAGATCGAAGGTGGCGCCAGTGGTGAAGGAATTCTCGTCCGACAGCATGAAGGCGACCATGGCCGCAGCCTCCTCCACCTCGACGAATCGACCGCGAGGCACCTTGCTGAGCATATAGGTCACCTGGGCCTCGGTGAGCTGTTCGAGGATACGGGTGCGGGCGGGCGAGGGGGTCAACGCGTTGACGGCGATGTCGAGACC
>NZ_RZSN01000158.1:0-13831 GCF_003997315.1 Mesorhizobium sp. M1A.F.Ca.IN.020.04.1.1 | reverse complement strand
CGCCCGTGCGATGCCGACGCGCTGGCGTTGCCCGCCGGACAGCTCGTGGCGGTAGCGGCCGACAAAACTCTGCGGCAGGCCGACGCGCTGCAGGGCTTCCGCCACGCGCTCCTTCAGCCGGTCGCCAAGCCCGTTCTGCCTCAAGGGTGCCGCGATGATGTTGAAGATGGTGTGCCGCGGGTTGAGCGAGGACATCGGGTCCTGGAAGATCATCTGCAGGTCGCGACGCAGTGGTCTGAGCTCCGCTTCCGAAAGATGGCCGATGTCTCGCCCTTCGAAGCTGATCGAGCCGGCGCTCGGCTCGATCAGCCGCACCAGCGCGCGGCCGAGCGTCGACTTGCCGGAACCGGATTCGCCGACGATGCCGGTCACCGATCCCTTGGGCAGGTCGAAGTCCAGTCCTTTGAGGATCTCGGCCAGTGGCGCCCGGCCGATCAGCGGCTTGCGCGTCATGTCGGGCAGCGCCACCTTCAGCCCGCGGACGGAAAACAGTGGCTCAGCCATGGCTTGGCCTCCACGCCCTGTCGGCGCCCGCGATCTCGTCCGCGAGCCCGGCCAGCACGGTTTCGTTCACCGGCTTCAGCGATGCGTAGGGATCGGTATAGCGCGGCGTCGCCGCGATCAGCGCCCGCGTGTAGGGGTGCTGCGGCGATGCGAACAGGTCGGGGGTCGCGGCTTCTTCGACCACCTTGCCGGCATAGAGCACCGACACTTTCTGGCTGATCTTGGCGACGACACCGAGATCGTGCGTGACGAACAGAAGTGCCGTGCCGTGGTTGCGCTGCAATTGCGCGATGAGGCGCAGGATCTGCTTCTGCACGGTCACGTCCAGCGCCGTCGTCGGCTCGTCGGCGACCATCAGCCTGGGCTCGGCGGCGAAGGCGGCCGCGATCAGCACGCGCTGGCGCATGCCGCCGGAGAGCTCGTGCGGATAGCATTTCAGAACACGTTCGGGCTCGCGGATCTGCACCTCGTCGAGCAACTGCCGGATACGCTTGTCTGCCTTCTCGCCGCTCCAGCCGAGGATGCGCACCAGCCGGTCGGTCATCTGCGGGCCGATGCGGCGCGACGGGTTGAGCGCGGTGAGCGGGTCCTGTGGGATCAGCGCGGTACGCGCGCCGATCAGCGTCCGCCGCGCCTTCGCATCGAGGCGGCCGAGATCCTCGCCCTCGATCAGCATCTCGCCCTCGACGATGCGCACGCTCTTCGGCAGCACGCCGAGCACCGCCTTGCCGATCATCGTCTTGCCGGCGCCGCTCTCGCCGACCAGCGCGCGGACTTCGCCCGGCTGCACGGTGAGCGACACCGAGCGCAGCACGCGCTGGCCGTTGGACAGCACGGCGCTCAAGGAGCGGATTTCGAGGCATGGTTCCATCTTGGCGCTCATCGCAGCACCGGATCGAATCGCGCCTTCAATCCTTCGCCGAACTGGCTGAAGGACAGCACGGTGAGGATCAATGTGATCAGCGGGAACACCAGCACCCACCAGGCCTGGTGGATCGACAGCCGGCCCTCGGCGATGATGCCGCCCCAGGTCGGATCGTCGCTCGAGATCGACAGATTGACGAAGGAGAGGATTGCCTCGACGATGACGGCGATGCCCATCTCAAGCGACAAGAGCGCCACCACCGACGGCAGCACATTGGGCAGGACTTCGCGCAGCATGATGCCGATGCGGCCATAGCCGGCGATGCGCGCGCTCTCGACATAGTCCATGCGAGCCTGACCCATCGCCTCGGCGCGGATCACGCGGCAGAAGCGCGTCCAGTCGATGACGGCGATGGCGATGATGACGGAGCTCAAGCCGGTGCCCAGCACCGCGACCAGGAGGATCGCGAACAGCACCGGCGGGAACGCCATCCAGACATCGACGATGCGCGAGATGACGCGGTCGGCCCAACCGCCGAAATAGCCGGCAATGAGCCCGAGCGCCGAGCCGATGATGCAGGCGGACGCCGCCGCGGCGAAGGCGACGATGAAGGCGATGCGGCCGCCGAAGATCAGCCGTGACAGGAGATCCCTGCCGAGGCTGTCGGTGCCCAGCCAATAGCCGGGCTCGGCGCCATCGAGCCAGAAGGGCGGCAGACGCTCGAGCATCAGGTCCTGCGCCAGCGGATCTTGCGGTACGATCAGCGGCGCCAAGATGGCCGCAAGCAGCGCCAGCAGAAGCCAGCCGCCGGCCAGCCATAGCCGCGGGCTGAAGCGCCGTCGCGAAATGCGCGCCTCATCCATGACGCAGCCTCGGATTGAGCAGCGCATACATCATGTCGACGGCAAGATTGATCAGCACGAAGAGCAGCGCGAAGACCAGCACGATGCCCTGGATCAGCGGCAGGTCGCGGTTGATGACGGCATCGATCGCCATATTGCCGAGACCCTCATAGGAGAACAGCCGCTCGACGATGACCGTGCCGCCGATCAGGAAGGTGAACTGCACGCCCACCAGCGTCAGCGTTGGCAGCGCCGCGTTCTTCAACGCCTCGCGCAGGATAACCTGCGTTTCGGAAAAGCCTTTGACCCGCGCGAGCACGACATAGTCGAGGTCGAGCACTTCCTTCAGCGACTGTTTCAGGAGTTGCGCGATGATCGCCGCCAGCGGCAACGCTAGCGCGATCGCCGGCATCAGCATGTGCTTGAGCAGGTCCCGGGTGAGGTCGAAGCGGAGCCTGAGAATGCTCTCGGCGAGATAGAACTGGGTGACGAAGGGCAGGTCGAGTTGCGGTGACACTCGACCGGAAATGTCGAACACCGGGATGAGCACGCCGAACAGCAGGATCAGCACCAGGCCCCACAGGAAATCGGGGATGGAGAGCGTCGCGCCGCTGGCGATGTCGATGCCGGCTTCGACGGCCGTGCCACGCGAACGCGCACCGAGGATCGCAGCGGAGACGCCGATCGCCACCGCCATCAACAGCGCGACGGTGGCCAATTCCAACGTCGCCGGCAGCCGGTTGAAGACGAGGCCGAGCACATCCTGGCGCAGCGAGATCGAAGTGCCGAAATCGCCATGCAGCACGCCGGCGAGCCAGATGAAGAACTGCTGCGCAATACTCTTGTCCAGCCCATAGAGCGCGCGCAGACGCGCTATGTCGTCATTGCTGGCGCCGGGTGGCAGCATCATCGCGATCGGGTCGCCGGGCGCCACGCGGATGACGACGAAGACGACGACGGCGACGCCGAACAGTGTGACCAGCATCGTCATCAGACGAACAAGAAATCTCTGCAGCAGCATGCTCGCTGAGCCTAATGCATTCGGCCCCTCACCGGCCGGATGAGGGGGCCTGCGTCGTTGGAGAAGGTGCGCTGCGCCAGCGCAGCTTCTCAGATGTCATCAGGCCGGGGTCATCAGCGCCGGCAGCAGCGCGCCCGATACATGCTGCACGACATTGACCTTCTTCGAGTGCACGATCGGCTGAGCATACTGCATCAGCGGCAGCACATAGGCCTGCTCGGCGATGTATTTGTCGACGGCCTTCCAGCCGGCGATGCGCTTGGCCTCGTCCTTCTCGCCCCACAGCGGATTGATCATGTCGATCAGGTCCTGGCTGTCCCACACCGAATGCGGGCTAGGTCCATACATGGCAAAGCCGGTCGAGGTGGTCGGATCGCCGATCGCATTCCCCCAGTTGTAGAAGGCGGCCGGCGCCAGCTTGTCGGCGGCCCGCAGCTCGTAATGCTTGGCGATCTCGTAGACCTCGATATTGGCCTCGATGCCGACCTTGCGCCACATGCCGACGATCGCCTGGATCATCTCATAATCCTTGGGCTTGAAGCCCTTCGTCGTTTGGATTGTGAACTTGACCGGCTTCTTGGGCGAATACCCTGAAGCGGCGAGCAGTTCCTTGGCCTTTTCCGGATTGTGCTCGACTTTGATCGACGCGTCGAAGGCCGTGTATTCCGGCGTCTCCAGCGTGGCGATCGGCTGGCCGTAGCCGCGCAGCAGCCGCTTGACCAAGAGCTCCTTGTCCACCGCCATCACAGCCGCTTGGCGGACGTTCTTGTCGAGCATCGCCTCGATGTCGTTGAAGAAGATCATGCCGATGTCGGAGACATTCTTGATCGAGCCGGCGAGTCCGTCCTTGGCGATCAGCCGGTCATATTCTTCATAGGGGATTTCGAGCGTCACCTGCGAGGAGCCGGACTCGACCTCGGCGACGCGGCTTGCCGCGTCGGTGACGAACTTGATCGTCACGTTCTCGAAGGCTGGCTTGGCACCCCAGTAATTCGGATTTGCCTTCAGCCGCAGGAAGGCGTTGCGCTCGAATTTGTCGACCATATAGGGCCCGGTGCCGATCGGCGCCTTCTCGAAGCCTTCCGCGCCTACCTTCTCGTAATAGGCCTTCGGCATGATGTAGCCGGTCAGGAAAGACATCCATTTGAAATAGACCGGATCGAACTGCACGACGTCGGCGGTGATCTTGTTGCCGTCGATCTTGAAGTTGTTGACGTTCTTCCAGACGAACTGGATCGGATTGCCGGTCTTCTCGTCGCCCGCCCGCTGCAGCGACCAGACAACGTCCTCGGCGGTGAAGGGCGAGCCGTCATGCCATTTCACGCCGTCGCGGACCGTCATCGTCACCTTGCTGCGATCGTCGTTCCAACCCCATTCGGTGAGCAGGCCGGGTGTGAAGGAAAGGTCCGGCTTCTGCGGGATGAACTGGTCGAACACCGACTGGTAGAGGCCTTGGATGGTCGGGTTCACCGCCGAAGGCCCGGTCGTCGGGTCCCAGGATGGCAGGTTCACGTTGTAGGCGATGGTGAGCTCGTCCGCCGCCTTGGCTGCCTTCGGCAGTCCGAGTGTCGCCGCGCCAAGCGCTGCTGCGCCAAACCCAAGCAAATCGCGTCTGTTGATGGTCATGGTCGTTCCCCTTGTTGGTTGTCGGTTTTTGACTCATTGTCCGCGCGGCGTTGTTCATTTGGAAGGTCTGGTGGGCAACCGCGCCTTGTCCATCCTGGAATTCTGCTGCTAGTGCCCTCCCAGCTGTTGCGCCAGCATGAAGCCGGATCCGGCACCGGTGCCGGCGCCGGGCCATGTCGCGGCGCCGGTGAGGTAGAGGTTCGACACCGGCGTGTTCCAGCGCGCGAAGCCGCGCGCCGGACGGAAGAGAAAATTCTGCGCCAAATGGTGGCTGCCGCAGATCAGGTCGCCGCCGACGAGGTTCGGATTCTCGCGCTCGAGGTCGAGCGGCGAGAAGATCGCGCGGCCGAGGATCTTCTGGCGCAAACCAGGCGCATAGCTCTCGATGATGTCGAGCACGCGCTCGGCATAGGCGTCCTTGACCGCGTCCCAGGAACCGGGCGCGATCTTGCCGGCGGCATCGCCAAGGATTTCCGCCGGCAGCATGCGCACCTGGACCCAGAGCACGTGCTTGCCTTCTGGCGCCCGCCAGGGATCGACGGCGGTCGGCTGTCCTACGACGAGCACCGGCTGATCGGGCAGCACGCCGGCAATCGCCTGCTGATAGGTGCGCGACATGGCATCGAGCGACGGCGCCAGATGCACATAGGCGAAGTGGCGAAGCTCGGCGCCGGCGCTCCAGTCCGGCAGATCGTCCAGTGCCAAATGGATCATCATCGTGCCCGGCGCATGGCGGAACTTTTTCATCGCCGCGTCGAACCCGGCATCGCCGGATCCGTTCGGCAACAGCTTGCCAGTCAGCGCCTTGGGCGCGACGCCGGCAATGACGGCCTTGCTGGCGACATGGAAATCGCCGGAGGCGAGCCGCACGCCGGTCGCGCGGCCGCCGGCGACGGTGATCTCCGCCACCTCCGCGCCGCCCATGATCTTGCCGCCGGCCGCTTTGACCATGCCGACAAGCGCGCGGATGATGGTGTCGGCGCCGCCCTTGCCGAGCACCATGCCAAAACTCTGGTTGGCCATTGATTCCAGATAGGGGAACACGGCGCCGCCGGCGATGTCTGGGGCGAAGTCGAGATGCATGCCCCAGGCGGCGAGCGTGGTTTGCACATGCGGCGTCTCGAAATTGTCCTCGAGCCACGCGCGGGGGGAAGACAGCAACAAGCGGCCGGTATCGAGCGCACCGCCAATGCCTTTCTTGCGCCAAAGATTCCAGGCCGTGCCGGCAAGCGCGCGCGGGCTCATCGGCGATCCGAGCAGCGGGAACAGATGCTCCGCCTCGCCTGGAAAGGCCTCGACCAGCCGGCGCCATGTAGCGGCATCGGCCGCGGAGAAGGCGGCGAGCCGCGATGTCGTCTTCTCGAGATCGTTGCTGACGCCAAACCATCTTCCATCCGGGAAAGCGCTGGCGAAACAGTCGGCGACGGGCGAAAATTCCAGCCCGTGGCTTTTCAATTCATTTGCATATTTCCGATGGAAGGGAGAGCCAGCGAACAGGCTCAGGTTCATCGCGCCGAAGTCGTGCCTGAAACCGGGAAGCGTGTATTCCGCGGTCCGGACCGCGCCGCCGATAGTTGTGTTGCGCTCGAAAACTGCGGTTTTCCAGCCTTTGAGCGACAGATGCGCGGCGCAGGCCAGACTGTTGTGGCCCGCCCCGACAAAGATGGCGTCGAACTCGCTCACGCCCTGCCCCAAAATGCTTTATGCTTAAAGATAATTGCAGATGCATATGTTTTCGTCTAGTAGGATATTAAGGGCCGCAACGAGCCTTGATGAGCACGGAACAAGAGGGAACGAAGACAATGGACACGCAGAAACTCCTCGGCGAGGTCGCCGGCCAGCTGCTTTCGGGCGCCATCAAGGTGGTCGACCTGTCGGCGCCGCTCGGGCCCAACACGCCGCTGATCAAGCTGCCGCCGGAGCTTGCCGTCGACACGCCGAAGGTCGAGATCCACCCCATTTCAAAGTATGACAAGAACGGTCCGTGGTGGGCCTGGAACTGGCTGAAGCTCGGCGAGCATTCGGGCACGCATTTCGACGCGCCGCAGCACTGGATCACCGGCAAGGACTATCCGGACGGCGCCACCGACACCATCCCGGCGCAGAATTTCGTCGGCCCGGTCAATGTCATCGACTGCTCAGTGGAAGCCGCCGCCGATCACGATTTCCTTCTCACCGTCGACCACATCAAGACGTGGGAGGCCAAGCATGGCACCATCAATGCCGGCGAATGGGTGGTGATGCGCACCGACTGGTACAAGCGCAACGGTTCGGAAGCCGACTTCCTCAACGCCAACGAGACCGGCCCGCATACACCCGGACCGACGGCGGAAGCCATCCAGTTCCTGATCAGCAAGGACATCAAGGGCTGGGGCTCGGAGACGATCGGCACCGATGCCGGCAAGGCCGGCGGCATGGAGCCGCCTTTCCCGGCGCACACGCTGATGCACAAAGCCAATCGCTATGGCCTCGCCAGCCTCTGCAACCTCGACCAGCTGCCGCCGAAAGGCGCGATCCTGATCGCCGCCCCGCTCAAGATCGAGCACGGCACCGGCAGCCCGATCCGCGCCCTGGCGCTCGTGCCGGGCAAATAGGGCGAGGTGGCGGTCTTCGGGAGAAGATCATGCTCGCGCGCAATGGAGTAGTGGAGAGGTGGGATCGGAGCGACGCTGGCGCTCTACGGCGCCCCCCTCTGTCCTGCCGGTCATCTCCCCCACAAGGGGGGAGATTGCACGTCACCTCCGCTTTCGCCAATCTCCGACGTCCTAGGATTGAGCAGGGCGCCGAAACTGCCAATCTCCCCCCAAGTGGGGGAGATGTCCGGCAGGACAGAGGGGGGCGCGAAGGAACTCGCCTTAGTGCGATTGACGTTCACTTCTCGATTGCGAGTGCGCAATGACCGCTGCCGATCACATCATCGTCGGCAGCGGCATCAACGCCCTGGTCTGCGCGGCGATGCTTGGCGCCAAGGGCGCCAAGGTGCTCGTGCTCGAACGCAACGACCGCATCGGCGGCTGCATGCGCACCGATGAGATCACGGCGCCCGGCTTCGTCCATGACGTGATGGCGACGACCTTCGTCCTCTTCATCACCTCGCCGGCCTATGCCGCGCTCGGCAAGGATCTTGCGCGGCACGGGCTGGAATTCTGTCACACGACCACACCCACCGGCGTGCTTCGGCCCGATGGCAGCCATGCCGTGCTCACCACCGACCGGGCCGCCAATATCGCGGCGCTGAACGCATTTGCCTCCGGCGATGGCGACCGTCATGGCGGCGATGTCGGCGACATCGAACGCAATGCCGGACTGCTCTTCGGCCTGCTCGGTGGCGCGCTCTGGTCCTATCCGACGACGAAGCTCATGGCCGGCGAGGCGTGGCGGCGCGGTCCGCGCGAGCTTGCCGCCGTCCTGGGCGAGGCGCTGGTGCCGGCGCGGGGCTGGCTGGAGACCGCGTACAAGTCCGATACCGTCCGCGCGCTCTGGGCGCCCTGGGTGCTGCATGCCGGGCTTGGGCCGGAAGACGCCTTCTCCGGCCAGATCGCCAAGCTCATCGCCTTCGCGCTGGAGGCGGCCGGCGCACCGATCGTCAAGGGCGGGGCGAAGAACCTGCTCGCCGCCTTCGAAGCGCTGATCAAGGAGCGCGGCGGCGAAATCCGCGTCAACGCCGACGTCGCCTCGATCGTCCAGACCGGCGGCCGTGCCACCGGGGTGCGGCTCGCCTCCGGCGAGACGCTGACGGCGGCAAAGGGCATCATCTGCTCGGTCACGCCGACGCAGCTCTATGGCCGTCTGCTTGGCAACGATGCGCCCGACGCAGCAACCAAGGCCACGCAGTCCTACCGCTACGGCAAGGGCAACTTCCAGCTCCACTACGCGCTGAACAAGCCGCCGGCCTGGCGCGGCGAGGGCCTCGACAAGGTGGCGCTGCTGCATCTGACGCCGGGACTCGATGGTGTGTCGAAAGCCTGCAACGAAGCGGTGCGCGGCCTGTTGCCGGAAGTGCCGACGATCTGCGTCGGCCAGCCCCACGCGCTCGATCCGTCGCGCTGTCCGCTGGGCAAGGCAATCCTGTGGCTGCAGCTTCCGGAAGCGCCGCGCCATATCAAGGGCGATGCCGCCGGCAAGCTCGAGGCCCCAGCCGATGGCCGCTGGAGCGAGGCGCTGCGCGAGGCCTACGCCGACCGCGTCGAGGCGATCCTCGCTCATCACATCGATGGTTTTCGCGACACCATCATCGCGCGCCGCGCCTATTCGCCTGCCGATCTGGAAGCGATGAACATCAATCTGGTCGGCGGCGATCCCTATGGCGGCTCGTCCACCATCGACCAGTCCTTCCTGTGGCGGCCGTTCAAGGCCAGCCGCAATCACGAGACAGGCATTAAGGGCCTCTACCATATCGGCGCCTCGACGCATCCGGGCGCGGGGCTCGGCGGCGGCTCCGGCTTTCTGCTGGCGGAGAGGCTCTGATGGAACAGAAGCTTCCGGAAAAGCGCGAGCGCATCTCGACCCTCGGCCAGATCGGCCTGCAGCAATTCGCGCCCTATTTGATGAACCGCATCATGGGCCGCTACAACGCCACCCTGCGAGAAGACTTTCGCAAGCAGGGCCTGACCATTCCGCAGGTGCGCACGCTGGCCGTGCTCTCGGTCACCGACGGCATCACCGTCAACGACCTCTCGGTCTATACGGTGATCGAGCAATCGACCTTGAGTCGCACGCTCGACGCGCTGGAAGGCCAGGGCCTCGTGCGGCGCGAGCAGGGCGTCGCCGACAGCCGCTTCCGCCATGTGTTCCTGACCGATGACGGCCGGGCGCTTTTCACCCGCGCCTGGCCGGCCATGCATGATGCCTTCGAAGCGATGTTCGACGGCGTCGACGATGCCGAATATGCCGCGCTGATCGCGATTCTGCAGAAGATGCTGAAGAACATCCGCAAGCACGACATTTGAGTTTGACGTACGCGCCGCCGTCCAAACGGCGGTAACGGAAGGAGGCAGAGATGGCCGAACGGTCTTTTGCCAAGGAAGTTGAAAAGCTGAGGCTTGGCGCCGGCCAGGAATTCGCGGGCGAGGGCATCCTCGCCATCACCAAGGCGCTGCTGCAATGCGGCGTCGGCTATGTCGGCGGCTACCAGGGCGCGCCGATCAGCCATCTGATGGATGTGCTCGCCGACGCGCAGGACATTCTGGGCGAGCTCGGCGTGCACTTTGAGGCGAGCGCCTCGGAAGCAACCGCCACCGCCATGCTTGCCGCATCCGTGCACTACCCGATCCGCGGTGCCGCCACCTTCAAGTCGACGGTGGGCACCAATGTCGCCTCGGACGCTTTGGCGAACCTCGCCTCGGGCGGCGTCACCGGCGGCGCGCTGATCATCGTCGGCGAGGACTATGGCGAGGGCTCCTCCATCATGCAGGAGCGCAGCCACGCCTTCGCCATGAAGAGCCAGGTCTGGCTGCTCGATCCGCGCCCGAACCTGCCCTCGATCGTCAAGGCGGTCGAGGATGGCTTCGAGCTGTCGGAGGCCTCCAACACGCCGGTCATGCTGCAGGTGCGCATCCGCTGCTGCCACGTCCATGGCCACTTCATCGCCAAGGATAACAAGCGGCCGCCTATGTCGGTTGCCGATGCGCTGTCGGCCCCGCGCCGCGACACCGGCCGCATCGTGCTGCCGCCTGCCTCCTTCCTGCACGAGAAGGAGAAGGTCGCAAAGCGCTGGCCGGCGGCGGTCGATTTCATCAAGAGCCGCAAGATCAACGAGGTCTTTGGGCCGGACAATGGCTCGATCGGCATCGTCATGCAGGGCGGCATGTACAATTCGGTCGTCCGCGCGCTGCAGCGGCTCGGCCTTGCCGACACCTATGGCGACACCGACGTGCCGCTTTATGTGCTGAACGCCGTCTATCCGCTCGTCGATGACGAGTTCCTTTCCTTCTGCGAGGGCAAACAGGCGGTGCTGGTCGTCGAAGAAGGCCAGCCCAACTACATCGAGCAGGCCTTTGCCGCGATGCTGCACAAGGCAGGGCGCGGCACCAAGCTGGTCGGCAAGGAGCATCTGCCGATGGCCGGCGAATATACCGGGCAGGTGATGCTGGACGGCATTGGCTCCTTCCTGCGCGCCTATGCTGCGCATCTGCTGCCCGGCGAGGTTCGCGCGCCGAACAAGTTGGGCGAGGGCGTCGACACGGCCGATCTCATCAATGTCGTTCCCGGCCGCCCGCCGGGCTTCTGCGTCGGCTGTCCGGAGCGGCCGATCTTCGCTGCGACCAAGCTGGTCGAGCAGGAGCTTGGCAAGCACCACATCGCTTCCGACATCGGCTGCCACCTGTTCTCGATCATGCCGCCCTTCGAGCTCGGTGCCACCACCATGGGCTACGGCCTCGGGCCGGCCTCGGCTTCCGCCTTCAATTCGCCGGAAGCGAAACGCCGCTCGATCTCCTTCGTCGGCGATGGCGGCTTCTGGCACAACGGTCTTACCTCCTCGATCGGCAACGCCGTCTTCAACAAGAATGACGGCGTCATCGTCATCGTCGACAATTTTTACTCGGCCGCCACCGGCGGCCAGGACATCCTGTCCTCGCGCGCCTCGAACCGCACCAAGTCCACAAAACATCCGATCACCGAAGCGGTGAAAGGCATGGGCGTCAAATGGCTGCGCCACATCGACCGCACCTATGACGTCGGCAAAATGCGCGACACGCTGCGCGAGGCGCTAACCACCGAGGAGAAGGGGCCGAAGGTCATCGTCGCCTCGTCCGAATGCATGCTGAACCGCCAGCGCCGCGAGAGGCCGCTGGTCGACAAGGCGGTGAAGGGCGGCGAGCGGGTCGTCAAGCCGAAATTCGGCGTCGACGAGGACGTCTGCACCGGCGACCACGCCTGCATGCGGCTCTCCGGCTGCCCGTCGCTCTCGGTGAAGTCGCTCGACGATCCGCTGCGTGACGATCCGGTCGCCTCGATCGACCAGAACTGTGTCGGCTGCGGCAATTGCGGCGAGGTGGCGGATGCGGCCGTGCTCTGCCCCTCCTTCTACCGCGCCGATGTCGTGCACAATCCGAGCCGCTGGGACCGTTTCCTGGAAAGCGCGCGCCGCGCAGTGATCGGCCGGTTGCAGCGCCGCCGCGAGAGTCGCCGTTTGATGTTCGCCGATGCTTGAGCAGGTTTCACCGCTGAACCCGAAGCCGGGCGCCTCTGATGACGAGCGGGTGATAAAACTCGCCGTGCTTGCCGTCGGCGGCCAGGGCGGCGGCGTGCTCGCCGATTGGATCACCGACGTCGCCGAGCGCAGCGGCTACATTGCGCAATCGACGTCGGTGGCGGGCGTCGCCCAGCGCACCGGGGCGACGATCTATTACATCGAGATGGCCCGCGACACCGACCGGCTGCCGGTCTTCGCGCTGTCGCCCTCGCAGGGCGACGTCGACATCTTGATCGCCGCCGAGCTGATGGAAGCCGGCCGCGCCATCATCCGCGGTTTCGTCACGCCCGAGCGCACGACGCTGATCGCCTCCTCGCATCGCATCGCCGCCGTCTCGGAAAAGATCGAGCCGGGCGACGGCCGCGCCTCGTCGGAAAAGGTGTATGCGACGGCCGAGGCGGCCGCCAAGCGCTTCATCGCCTTCGACATGGAAAAGATCGCCGCCGAGCACGGCACGATGATCTCGGCCAGCCTGCTCGGCGCGCTGGCCGGTTCCGACGCGCTGCCCTTCGCGCGCGAAAACTACGAGCAGGCGATCGGCGCCGGTGACCGTGGCGTGAAGGCCAGCCTTGGCGCCTTCGGCGCCGCCTATGACCGGGCGCGCGGCATCGCGGTCGCGACAGCCGGGGATAACGCAACCGGGAAGCCTGCCGCTCCCGACACCACACCAACGGCGAAGATCAGTGGTCCCGAAACGCTGCTGAAGGGCTGGCAGGAGCTCGTCGCCCGCGTTGCGGCGCTGCCCGCGCCGGTGCGCGACATGACCGAGCGCGGCCTGAGGAAGGTCGTCGACTTCCAGGACATCGCCTATGGCGGCGAATATCTCGACCGGCTGGACAAGGCGATCGCGCTGGACAATGCGGAGCGTGGCCATGCGCTGTCGGTCGCGGCCGCGAAACATCTGGCCAACGCCATGTGCTACGACGACATGATCCGCGTCGCCGACCTCAAGACGCGTTCGACCCGCGACAGGCGCGTGCGCAAGGAAGTCGGTGTCAGGGAAGGCTTGGTCCTGCAGGTCACCGAATATTTCCATCCGCGCATCGAGGAATTCTGCGGCACGCTGCCGGTAGCAATCGGCAGTTACATCGAGAGCCGCCCGAAGCTCGCCACCTTCCTTGACCGCCGCATCAACCGCGGCCGCCATATCCGCACCGACAGTTTCACCGGTTTCGCCATGCTCTGGTTCATCGGCGGCCTGCGCCGCTGGCGCTGCCGCCTGCTGCGCCACAAGGTCGAGGTCGAGCATCTGGAGCGCTGGTACGGCTTGGCGCTTGCCCATGCGCGCGAAAACTATGCGCTTGGGCTGGAGATCCTGAATTGCCGCCGCTTGATCAAGGGCTACAGCGACACCCACGCCCGTGCCCAGTCGAAATTCGACCGCGTGCTCTCGGCCCTCCCGATGCTCAAGGGCCGCGAAGACGCCGCCGACTGGATCCGCCGCCTGCGCGAAGCGGCGCTGAAGGACGAAAAGGGCGACATGCTCGACGGCGCGCTGAAGACCGTGGCGACGCTCAACGACGCCGCCCGATAACGAGGATGTGATCCATCCCATCCGACGGATTTCGACCTTGCCGTCCGTTTCACGGCGGTAGGGATGAATCACGGAGACGAACTTTATGCTCACCAAATATTTTCTACCGTTCGCATTGGCCGCCGGCACTTTGATGCTCTCCGCCGGCGCGCAGGCCATGCCGATGGCAAAGCCCAGCGCTGCGCCGCTGCCAGTCGAGACGGTCGGCTGGCGCTGCGGTCCTGGTTGGCACGTGAATCACTGG
>NZ_RZSN01000157.1:0-13908 GCF_003997315.1 Mesorhizobium sp. M1A.F.Ca.IN.020.04.1.1 | reverse complement strand
CCGCAATCCTCCCCCTCAAGGGGGGAGGATTGCGGCCTCTGCGCCAACAGGCGCAGCCACATGTATTGCGCGGTGTTGGTGTCCTGGTACTCGTCGACCAGGATGTATTTGAACTTGCGGTGATAGTCCCTCAGCACGTCCGGATAGGCGCGGAAGATGCGGATCGGGTGATAGAGGAGATCGCCGAAGTCGCAGGAATTCAGCGTCTGCAGCCGCTCCTGATAGGCCTTGTAGAGCTGGCGCCCCTTGCCGTTGCCGAAGCTGCGCGCGTCGCCTTCCGGAATCTCGTCGGGGCCAAGGCCCTTGTTCTTCCAGTTGTCGATCATCTGCGCGAAGGTCTTGGCCGGCCAGCGCTTGTCGTCCAGATTTTCGGCCTGGACCAGCTGCTTGATCAGCCGCACCACGTCATCGGTATCGAGGATGGTGAAATCGGATTTCAATCCGGCAAGCTCGGCATGCCGGCGCAGCAGCTTGACGCCGATCGAGTGGAAGGTGCCGAGCCAGGGCATGCCCTCGACATTCTGCTCGCCGATCAGCAAGCCGATGCGCTGCTTCATCTCGCGCGCGGCCTTGTTAGTGAAGGTGACGGCGAGAATCTGCGAGGGGAAGGCCCTGCCGGTGGCAAGGATGTGGGCGATTCGCGTGGTGAGCACCCGCGTCTTGCCGGTGCCGGCGCCGGCCAGCACCAGAACCGGGCCTTCGGTCGTTTCAACAGCGAGCCGCTGTTCGGGATTGAGGCCGTTCAGATAATCGGGCGCACGGTTCTGCGCGTTGCGTGCGGCCATGGCGCGCGCGGCAAGGCCGGATGGGGCGGCGGGCCGCGCATTCGGTTCGTCAAAAAAGGGCATGTCTTCCGAAAAGCCGGACATCGCCCCCGAATGTAGTGATTCGGCAGCGAAAGGCCAGAAGTGTCTCCGTTTTGTTCTAGTTGTTCCTGTTCGGGGCCGCCTTGACAGGCGCAACTTGCGAGAGAAAGCTGCCAACAGGGCAGGGACGGCAAGCCGTTGCCTCAGAGGCGCCGCAAGCGCGCAACAGTCGAAGGAGTATCGTCTTGGCTGTCACCATCACCTCCCTCGTCCTTTTGCTTATCGGCCTGGTCCTCGGCGGCGGCGGCATCTGGCTGGTGACGTTGGGTGGCAGCTGGTACTACCTGATTACCGGACTGGCCTTCCTGATCACCGCCTGGCTCGTTTTCCGCCGCAGATCGACAGGGCTCTGGCTCTATGCCGCGATCGTGCTCGCCTCGCTGTGCTGGGCGGTGTGGGAAACCGGCTTTGATTGGTGGCAGCTCGGCCCGCGCGGCGGCATCATCGTTCTCATCGCGCTCTGGCTGCTGACGCCATGGGCCAGGCGGGGATTCACCGGTCCGGACGGACGCGCTCCGCTCATCCTGGCGGTGCTCGCATCGCTTGCAGTGGCTGGCTATTCGATGACCGCCGATCCGAAGGACATCGGCGGCACGCTCACCACCGATAAGGTGACGCCGACGGCCAATCTCGGCGGCGACATGCCGGCGGGCGAATGGCATTTCTACGGCCGCACGCCGTTCGGCCAGCGTTACTCGCCGCTCGCTCAGATCACGCCGGATAATGTCGCCAAGCTGCAGCCGGCCTGGACCTACCGCACCGGCGACATGAAGGGTCCGGACGACATCGGCGAGACGACCTATCAGGTAACGCCACTCAAGGTCGGTGATGCGCTCTACATCTGCACGCCCCACAATTTCGCCATCGCCATCGATGCCGCGACCGGCAAGGAGAAATGGCGCTACGACCCGAAGATCAAGCTCGATCCCAACCGCCAGCACCAGACCTGCCGCGGAGTTTCCTATTACGCCGATGCGAAGATCGCGGCGGGCCAGCCCTGCGCGGCACGCATCTACCTGCCGACTTCGGACGCCCGGCTGATCGCTCTCGATGCCGCGAACGGGCAAGTTTGTCCGTCCTTCGCCGAAGGCGGCACGCTGAACCTGATGGCCAACATGCCCTTTCCGAAGTCGGGCTATTACTATTCGACCTCGGCGCCGCTGATCCTCGCCGGCAAGATCATCGTTGGGGGCGCGGTCAACGACAATTATTCGACCGAGGAGCCGTCGGGCGTCATCCGCGCCTATGACGCGGGCACCGGCGCGCTGTTGTGGAATTGGGATTCCGGCAAACCGGATCAGACGACGCCGCTGCCGGCGGGGCAGAACTACACCAACAACTCGCCCAACATGTGGTCAACGGCGAGCGCCGACGAGAAGCTTGGCCTGCTCTACCTGCCGCTCGGCAACCAGACGCCCGACCAGCTCGGCATGGGCCGCAGCGCCAATGTCGAAAAATTCTCCTCCTCGATCACTGCGCTCGACCTCAACACCGGACAGTTGCGCTGGGTGCGCCAGACGGTGCATCACGACCTGTGGGACATGGACGTGCCGGCGCAACCGACGCTGGTCGACATCACGACGGGGAGCGGCGTGGTGCCGGCACTGGTAGGGCCGACCAAGCAGGGCGATCTCTATGTGCTCGATCGGCGCACCGGCGAACCGATCATTCCGGTGAAGGAAATCCCGGCACCGGGCGGAGCGATCGAAGGCGATCATACCTCGCCGACGCAGCCGTCGTCCGACCTGTCGTTCAACCCGGAGCCGCTGACCGGCGCCGACATGTGGGGCATCACCATGTTCGATCAGCTGGCGTGCCGGATCGAACTGAAGACACTGCGTTACGAGGGACGCTACACGCCGCCCTCGCTGCAGGGCACGCTGGTCTATCCGGGCAATTTCGGCGTGTTCAACTGGGGCGGCGTCGCGGTCGACCCGGTGCGGCAGGTGATGTTCGGCATGCCGACCTATCTCGCTTTCACGTCGAAGCTCATTCCGCGTGCGGACGTGCCGCCGCCCGGCGACACCAAGGGCAGCGAGCAGGGGCTCAACCGCAATGAGGGCGCGCCTTACGCGGTGGTGATGGGGCCATTCCTGTCGCCACTCGGCATTCCCTGCCAGGCGCCGCCCTGGGGTTATGTCGCCGGCGTCGACCTGAGAACCGGCCAGATCGCCTACAAGCATCGCAACGGCACCGTCTACGACATGACGCCGCTGCCCCTGCCGCTCAAGGTCGGCGTTCCAGGCATCGGCGGGCCGATGATCACGGCCGGCGGCGTCGCCTTCCTCGGGGCCGCCGTCGACTACTATCTGCGTGCATATGACCTTACGACGGGCAAGCAGCTCTGGCGCGCGAGGCTGCCGGCCGGCGGCCAGTCGACACCGATGACCTACACCGTCGCCGACGGCCGCCAGTTCGTGGTCATCGTCGCCGGCGGCCACGGCTCGGTCGGTACCAAGCCGGGCGATTATGTGATGGCTTACACGCTGCCCAAGTAGACGAGGACATCCAATCGCGCCGGCCTTTTTCGCCGAGCACGTGGCCAAGCGCCTGCAGCGACGACAGCAAGCGCCGCCTCAGCCAGCCGCTACGCCGGCGGCCATCACGTTCCCGGCATTCCCCTTTTTGCCGTTCGGACCGGGCGGGGCCGCTCCGCAGTTTCCCGTCCCACCGTGACAGCACCATCAACTTTTTCGGAATGACCAAAATGTGATGGATGCAGAAGCCACCGGCAATCGTCATGGTCGAAGTTCGGATCGAGTGCCGTTGTCGCCGGCGGATGACTGGACCGTGCGCGTTCTAACCCTATCTTGCGCGTCAAACAGTCGTCGAGGAGAGCCATGGCCGAACCTGTCGCCAAGCCTGTCGTCACACAGCCCATCATCACTCAGGCGATGATCGATGCCTATGACGAATATACGCATCTGACGCTCGACCGGCGGCGCTTCATGGAGCAATTGACCCGGCTCGCTGGATCGGGCGCCGCGGCCGCCGCGATCGCGCCGATGCTGGCTGCGAATTCGGCCAAGGCGGCGATCGTCGCCGAGAACGATCCGAGGGTGAAGGGCGAGGACATTACCTATCCCGGCAGCCGCGGCGAGATGAAGGGCTATCTGGTCAAGCCGGCGAATCACTCCGGCAAACTCGGCACGGTGATCGTCGTCCATGAGAACCGGGGGCTCAATGGGCATATCCGTGACGTCGCCCGGCGCGTGGTGCTGGAAGGCTTCGTCGCGCTGGCGCCGGACTTCCTGTCGCCGCTCGGCGGCACGCCAGCCGACGAGGACAAGGCGCGCGACATGTTCAGCAAGCTCGATGCTGCCCAAGTCGCGGCCGACGGCGTAGCGACGGTCGCCTATCTCAAGGCTTACCAAGACAGCAACGGCAAGGTCGGGGCGGTCGGCTTCTGCTGGGGCGGCGGCACGGTGAACACGCTCGCCGTCAATGCGCCGGACCTCAGCGCCGGCGTCGCCTATTACGGCATGCAGCCGAAGGCCGAGGATGTGCCGAAGATCAAGGCGGCGCTGCTGCTGCATTATGCCGGGCTGGACGAGCGCATCAATGCCGGCATCGACGCCTACAAGAAGGCGCTCGACGCCGCGCATATCGAATACACCGTCTATGTCTATGACGGCGCCAACCACGCCTTCAACAACGACACCTCGGCCGCGCGCTACGACAAGAAGGCGGCCGATCTCGCCTGGGGAAGGACGGTCGCCTTCCTTAAGGAGAAACTGGCCTGAGGTGTGTTGATATTCAGGTGAGCCCGGCCTGCGAATGGCGGCTTCCTGCGCTTCCGGTGCTCACGTACGTCAAAGTACGCTCCGCTCCGGTCTCGGAATCCACCATTCTCGGCTCGGCCTGACCTGAAGCTCAACACACCTCGACGGCGGCGGATCACTCCGGCGCTGGCTTGTGCATGGCGACGCCCGCCACAACCAGCGCGATGCCGAGGCAATCGGTGAGGCTCGGAACCTGCCTGAGCACGACCACGCCGATCAGGGTCGCGGTGAGCGGCAAGAGCGATAGCATGAGCGCGAAGCTCGCGCGCGGCAGCCGCGCCATGGCGAGCTGATCGCAAATGTAGGGGATGACGGAGGAGCAGAGGCCGACGCCGATACCGGCGATCAGCAGTTGCGGCGCCGAGAAGGCTGGCAGCGCCTCGCTGAAGCCGACCGGCAGCGCGACGAGCAAGGCGATCGCCATGGCGGTGCCGAGGCCGGCGATGCCGAGGCCAGTTCGGGCGATGCGGTGGCCCAAAACGATATAGCCGATGAACAGCGCGCCGTTGAGAAAAGCCCAGAACAGGCCGACGGGATCGCTCGACCATTTGACATCGATGAGCAGCAACGTGCCGGCGACAGCGATGGCGAGCGCCGCGAAATTGCGCGGGGTTCTGAGGCCGACCATCGCGACGCCTATGGTGCCGACAAATTCGATCGCGGCGACTAGCGACATCGGCAGGCGGTCTAGAGCCAGATAGAAGGCGCAGTTCATCACCGCCAGGCAGGCGCCGAAGGCCAACAGCAGCAGGCGGGCCGAGCGGTCGGCGCGCGTGAAAACCGCCCATGGCCTGGTAAGCGGCGCGAAGACGAGCGCGGCCGTGGCGATGCGCAGCCAGGCCATGCCGAGCACGCCGACCTGAGCGAACAGCAGCACGGCGAAGGCCGGCCCAAGATAGTGGAAGATCGCGCTGACGCAGAACCAGACATGCGGCGGCACCGCATCGGCCAGTCCGGCGAGGGCAGGGCGTGCAGCGTCGGTGTCGCTGCCGGCCCGGTTTGTCGGATGAACTTGCGCTTCAGAATTCATAGGGTCATTATCGCAGGCGAACTTCGCGACTTATATGGATGATGCACGGCTCCGATCACCGTTCACCTTCTGAAGAAAAGAGAATTATTTGAAACGCCTTCGAAATGAAAATGGCGAGCTGGATGCGGCGGACCTGAAAATCCTGCGACTCCTGGAAAAGGATGCGCGCACCAGCACGGCGGAACTGGCGCGCGCCGTCGGGCTCTCGGCGCCGAGCGTGGCCGAACGCATTCGCAAGCTGCAGGAGAATGGCGTGATCGAAGCCTATACGGTGAAGATCAATCCGACGGCGCTCGGCATGAAGCTGTCGGCATGGCTGCGAATCAGGCCGGTCCCGGGGCAGCTTGCCGTGGTGGCCGGGATCATTCGCGACCTGCCGGAAATCGCCCAATGCGACCGAGTGACCGGCGAGGATTGCTTCATCGCGCTCGCGCATGTCGGCTCGGTGGCCGAGTTGGAGCGGGTGATCGACAAAATTATTCCCTATGCGATGACCAACACCGCCATCATACAGTCGTCGCCGGTCGAGGCGCGCTCGCCGCTTGGCAGTTTAAGGGAGCGCTGAAGGCTCAGTGTGACCGCGTCTGATGCGCGCCTGCTTGAGAATCGCGCGCCAGCGGATCATGTCGAAGGGGATGGGCTCGTTGTTGTTGGCGATGTGGAAGATCTCGTTGTTGACGTTCTTCAACGATCGCCAGAAATCATAGTCGGTGATGCGCGGATCGGCCGCCAACCGCTCCACTTCGACCTTGATGTCGGTTTTCATGCACTGTCCTCGCACCGCATTCCGCCTGCCGCCCGCGCGTAAACCCGGTGCGGCGGTTTTCGAACGCGCCACTGAGTCGTTCAACAGACTCAATCGGCTTGTTCACGTTAAAACCTTGGTAAGGTTAACGCGGGTGTGCGGGTTTTCAAGCGCTCTTGCGTTTGATGCCGATCGAACGGCCGGCACGCTCCGGCATCGGCAACGCGGCGTGGGCGGCGCGCATGGCTTCAACCTGTGCCATCACATCGGCCGGGAAGGGAGCGACCCTCGGCCCGGCCATGTCGACATGCAGCGCAAGCTGCTCGGACGTCGCGGCCAGCCAGCCATCGACGTGGCGAATCTCCTGATAGGCCCTCAGCCGCTTCTCGTCGTGGTCGATGAGCTGGAACGAGACCTTCACCTTGTGGTCGAGGTGAAGCTCCTGCACGTAGCAGACATGGACTTCCGCGGTGTAGATGGTGAGGCGGCGGTCCTTGGCATAGTTCGGTCCCATGCCCATCAGCTCGAATGCTTCGTCCGAGCAGCGGTCGAACAGCACGTTGTAATAGGCCATGTTGAGATGGCCGTTATAGTCGATCCAGTCCTTCTCGATCGCCATCGGGCTGGAAATGATCGGCGCGGGCATCGTCATTTGGTTTTCCTTGATCGTCGCTGGACAGGGCCTGGCTGGTGAGGTTCTCTTCGCTCTGGCGCAATTCCGGAGCTTCACTCTTTTCCTGGAATTGCTTTAGGCATCATCCATAGCTGCATTACAAGAGTGGCCGCTGGTCCATTCGCGGAGGAATTCATGGCTTTGAGCGACCTCAACCCCGTCGAGCGCAACGAGGAAGGCATCGCCGCCGCGCTCGGCATCCTCAAGCAGCGGTTCGGCGAGCGTTTTCAGACCGGCGAGGCGATCCGCGACCAGCATGCGCACACCACCACCTACATCCCGACCCAGGCGCCGGATGGCGTCGTCTTCGCCGAAACCACGCCGGAGGTGCAGGAGATCGTGCGCACCTGCGCCGCGCATCGTGTGCCGGTCATTGCCTTCGGCGTCGGCTCCTCGCTCGAGGGCCACACCAATGCGCCGGGCGGAGGCATATCCATCGACACCTCTCGCATGAACCGCATCCTCTCGGTCAATCCGCAGGATCTCGACTGCACGGTCGAGCCCGGAGTGACACGCGAGGATCTCAACCGCCATTTGCGCGACACCGGCCTGTTCTTCCCGATCGACCCCGGCGCCAATGCCTCGCTGGGCGGCATGGCGGCAACTCGGGCGTCCGGCACCAATGCCGTGCGCTACGGCACGATGCGCGAAAACGTGCTGTCGCTGACGGCGGTGATGGCCGACGGCGAGGCAGTGACGACCGGCAAGCGGGCAAAGAAAAGCTCGGCCGGCTACGACTTGACGCGGCTCTTGGTCGGCTCGGAAGGCACGCTCGGCATCATCACAGCACTGACGCTCAGGCTGCAGGGCATTCCGCAGGCGATCTCCGGCGGCGTCTGCCCGTTCCCGACCTTGGAGGCCGCATGCAACGCAGTGATAGCGACCATTCAAATGGGCATCCCGGTGGCGCGCATCGAACTGGTCAACGCGCTGCAGATGCGGGCGATGAAGAATTATTCGAAGCTCGACTACCCCGAGAGCCCGTGCCTTTTCGTCGAATTTCACGGCAGCGACGCCGGTGTCGCCGAACAGGCCGAGACTTTCGGCATGATCGCCGAGGAGAATGGCGGCGGACCATTCCTGTGGACCAGCGTCGCCGAGGAGCGGACGAAGCTCTGGAAGGCGCGGCACGACGCCTACTGGTCGTCGCTGACGCTGCGCCCCGGCGCCAAGGGGCTTTCGACCGATGTCTGCGTGCCGATCTCCCGGCTTGCCGAATGCGTCACCGAGACCGAAGCCGACATTGCCGAAATGGGCCTGATCGCGCCGATCGTCGGCCACGCCGGCGACGGCAATTTCCATGTGCTGGTGCTGATGGATGTCGACAGCCCGCAGGAGATCGCACTCGCTGAAAAATTCGTCGCGCGGCTCAACATGCGGGCGATCGCCATGGAAGGCACCTGCACCGGCGAGCACGGCATCGGCCAGGGCAAGGTCGGCTTCCTGCGCCATGAGCTCGGCCATGGCGTTGAGGTCATGCGAACGATCAAGCAGGCGCTCGATCCGCTGAACATCATGAACCCCGGCAAGATCTTGCCGAGAGCCTAGACGCCGAGGGTTGCAGCCGAATTGCCTCTTTATCGCCGCGCGGATGCGGGTAGAGTGCGGCTGACTTAATCCTAGGCTTTGGGGCCGATGCTCGCTCGCCTGTTCGTGATCTTCGGTGGCCTGTTCGTGCTGGTGCTGTGCGCGGCGCTGGTGGTGCCGTATTTCGTCGACTGGACCGGCTACCGCGCCGATTTCGAGCGCGAGGCGAGCACCATCCTCGGTCGCAAGGTGACCGTGAAAGGCGACGCGACCGCGCGGCTCTTGCCATTCCCTTCGGTGACCTTCTCCAATGTCGAGGTCGCAGGCGGCCCTGGCGGACAGCCGGCGATGACGATGGAGACCTTCTCCATGGACGCGGAGCTGGCGCCGTTCCTGCGCGGCGAACTGCTGATCTTCGACATGCGGCTGGTGCATCCGAAGGCGACCATCGATGTTGCGGGCGACGGCACGGTCGACTGGGCGATCCGGCCGTCGACGCCCTTTGATCCCGGACAGATCGCGATCGAGAAGCTGACGGTGACCGAAGGGCAGATCGAATTGCGCCATGCCGCCGGCGGGCGCAGCCATTTCATCTCCGAGATCAACTCGACCGTTTCGGCAAAGTCGCTCGCCGGTCCGTGGCGGATGGATGGCTCGCTGCGCTTCGACGGACTGCGCACGGAAGTCTCGGCCTCAACCGGCAGAGCGGAAGCCGACGGCCAGATGCGGGTCAGACTCAAAGCCGACCCGGATGCCTATCCGCTCATCATCGAGACGGACGGCAATGCCGGCATCGTCAGAGGCGCGGCGGTCTATTCCGGTCAGTTCAAGGTTTCGGCCTCTGACAAGAATGGGGCCGACAGGAGCTCGGCCGAATTGCGCGGCACTGAGGGCGAGCCCGTGAAGGTCAGCGCCGGCAAGCCCGATCCCGGCTTCCGGCTGAACGGCAAATTCGCGCTCGACCATCAGAAGCTCGGTGTCGACGAATTCCGCTTCGAGACCGGACCGCTCGACAACCCCTATACCGCCGACGGCAAGGCCTCGGTCGATCTCGGCCTGAAACCGCATTTTTCGATCGAAGCGAACGGCGCGCAGGTGCAGTTCGACGAGGCGGTGGGCGCATCCGCAGGTGCCGGATTGACGCTCGACCAGCGTATCGCGGCGTTCGAGCAGACGCTTCAGCACATGCCGAAGCCGACGATACCGGGCACGGTCGAGGTCAGGCTGCCGGCCGTGGTGGCGGGCGATACCACGGTTCGCGACGTGCGGCTCTCGGCGGAGCCGGCCGAAGGCGGGTGGTCGGTGAAGTCGCTCGCCGCGACACTGCCGGGCCGGGCGACGCTTGAAGCCGACGGCATGCTGAACGTCGAGGACCATTTCGGCTTCACCGGATCCCTGCTGCTTGCTGTCGGACAGCCGTCCGGTTTCGCCGCCTGGCTGTCGAAGGATGTCGACGACGTGATCCGCCGTCTGCCGGCGGCGGGCTTCAAGGCCAAGGTCGATCTCAGCGAGAACCGGCAGTCGTTCAGCGACCTCGAACTGATCCTCGGCAAGGCGAAATTTTCCGGCCGCATCGATTCCAGCCAGCCCGATGGCGCCAGGCCCTCGGTGCTGATGCAGCTGGAGGGCGGCGAGCTCGACGTCGATGGGCTGGCGGCCTTCGCCTCGATCTTCGTCAGCGACAAGGGCGCCAACCGCTTCTCCGACCGCGACCTCGATTTCCAGATCAAGGCGGGCCCGGTCAGCGCCGCCGGGCTGACCGCCGATACAGTTGATACGGCGTTGAGGCTGCGCAAGGGCCTGCTCGAGATCGACCGGCTCTCGGTCGGAGGGCTCGCCGGCGCCTCAATCAGCGCCACCGGGCGCATCAAGGATTTTCCGGAAAGCCCGACCGGCAAGCTCGACGCATCCGTGGTGGCCGTCGATCTCAAGCCGCTCATAGATGTCGCAGCCCAGCATTATCCGGACAATCAGGTTCTGAAAGGCCTGGCTGCCCGTGTTGCTGCCTATCCGGAGCTGTTCCAGGACGCCCGGATCGACCTGGTGACAAGTGCCGCCGACAATGGCGACGGCACCACCGGACTCGCGCTCTCGGCGCAAGGCAAGGCCGGCGGTTCCGCCTTCTCGGCTTCGCTTTCGGGCAGGGGGACGCGGGATCGGCTTCCCGATGCGCCGGTATCGATCACCTTCAATGCCAGGAACGAGAACGCCGCCACGCTGCTTGCACTCTACGGCCTGCCGGCGCTGCCGCTCGGCATGCTTGGACAGGCCACCACCGATATCACGGCCAAAGGCTCGCTGGGCGGCGGTCTGGCAACCAGCTTCAACCTGACGGCCGACGATTTCAGGGCGAGCTTTGACGGGACGATCGCCGAGACAGAGCAAGGCGCCACCGCCAAGGGCAAGGTCAATCTCGACGCCGTCGATATCGAGCCATGGCTGATGACGACCGGCGTCGGGCTGCCCGGCATGGGCACCGGGACGTCGGCTTCGCTCGCCAGCGATGCCGACTTCGGCAATGGGCTTCTGGTGCTGAGCGGGCTCAGCGGCGCCATCAACAAGGCGACTGTGTCCGGCGACGTCAACGCCGACATGAAAGACGGACTGCCGCATCTTGCCGGCGCGCTGGCGCTTGATGAGCTCGACCTCGATCCGTTGGCGGTGTCGCTGTTCGGCGACCAGTCCTTCCTCGCCGGGAAGGACGGTGGCTGGCCGACGACGCCGTTCAGCCGGAAATCGACCCTGCCGTTCAGCGCCGATCTCGACCTCAACACGGCGGCCCTTGCCGCCGGACCGTTCGCGACTGCGCATGACGCGACGCTGTCGCTGAAGCTCGACCGGGAAGGCATCCGTGTCTCGGACCTCAAAGCCAAGCTCTATGAGGGCACGCTGACCGGCCTGTTCGAGCTCAAGAACACGGAGGGCACCGGCCTGTTATCGGGTCAGTTGAAGCTGGCGGGCAGTGATCTTGCCGCAGTGCTGCCTGGCGCCGGAATCAGCGGCAGCGGCGACATTTCGGCCGCGCTGTCGACCAGCGGCAAGTCTGTCGATGCGATGATCGCCGCCCTGTCAGGGTCCGGCACGGCCGCGCTGAAGGGACTGACCATCGCCGGCATCAATCCCGATGCTTTTGCCCCCGTCATCGCCAAGGCCGATGCAATCGGACGCGACATCGATGCCGCCAAGACCGCCGGCTTCGCGCCTGAGATCGCCGGACAGGGAAGTTTCGCGGCCGGCAACACCGATATCCCCTTCACCGTTGCCAATGGCACGCTGCGGGCGCCGCCGATCAGCCTCGACAATCCGGCGGCGACGCTGTCGGCGGAAGTTACCGCCGACCTCGATGCGAGCACGCTGGCCGCCAAGGGAGCGATCACCTATCGACCGGGCGACGAGGCGCTTGTCGGCTCCGAACCGGCTGTGAACTTCAGCCTTGCAGGCCAGATCGGGGCGACGTCGCTCCAGTTCGACAGCGCGCCGCTGGCGCAGTTCCTGACCCAGCGCGCGCTGGAGAAGGAGCAGCAGCGCGTCGAGGCGATGCAGGCGGCGCTGCTCGAGAAGCAGAGGCTGCGGCGCGAGGTGCGCTACTACGCTGCGCTGCAGACGGAGCGCGACCGGGCGGCCGAGGAACTGCGCCGGCAAGAGGAAGAGGCGCGGCAGAAAGCCGAGGCTGAAGCCAGGGCGAATGCCGAAGCGGAAGCGCAAGCGAAGGCAGAAGCCGAGGCGCAAGCCAAAGCGGAAGAAGAGGCAAGGGCAAAAGCGGAAGCCGATGCCAAGGCTCAGGCCGAGGCCGAGGCCGAGGCGCGTGCCAAGGCGGAGGCTGATGCGCAAGCAGCGGCGAATGCCGACGCCAAGGCAAAGGCCGAACAACAGGCCGCAGCCGCGAAAGCCCAGGCCGAGGCGGATCGCAAGCGTGCCGAGCAGGCGAGGCTGGAAGCTGAACGCAGGGCGGCTGAGCAGGCGCCAAAAGTCGACCGGTCGCTTCCCGGCGTCAACGACGGTTCCGTTCCAGAGCCGCCGAAGCCCAAGTCCAATCCGTTCACGATCGACAACCTCTTGAAGTCGCTGGACGGCGGTTGAAACTCGTTATTCCAGGAAAACTGTATAGCGGTTCCGCCCGGAATCGCGGGCGAACAAAACACCCAAGACGTCGCGAAGGACAGCGCTGGATGTAGCGCTCAAACCGGCTCCTGCCGCGAAAGCAGGCGCTTGAGCATAGGCTCGATGCGGGCAAGCTCGTCGAGATGGGCGGCCGACAATTCGGCGAGACGGTCGTCGGCGAGCGGGGTGAGTTGCAGCAGGACGCGGCGGTGGTCGGCCTTATCTTGATCCCGCGCGACCAAGCCGGCCTCGCTCAGCCGATTCACCAGTTCGACGGCGCTGTGGTGGCGGATGCGCAACCGCTCCGCCAGATCGCCCACTGCCACCGGCCCGCCGCCGGGATAGCCCTTGATCGCCAGCAGCGCCTGGTGCTGGC
Organism: Mesorhizobium sp. M1A.F.Ca.IN.020.04.1.1; assembly: GCF_003997315.1. Classification (NCBI taxonomy): domain Bacteria; kingdom Pseudomonadati; phylum Pseudomonadota; class Alphaproteobacteria; order Hyphomicrobiales; family Phyllobacteriaceae; genus Mesorhizobium; species Mesorhizobium sp. M1A.F.Ca.IN.020.04.1.1. Next base: position 808 of record NZ_RZSN01000157.1, on the reverse strand, counting down.
GCGGGGTCAAGCCCGCCTCATTCGCCTGCAACTGGCTGAATTCGAGGAAGCGGCGGATCAGGTAGCGGAACTCCGAAAGCCGCTGATAGTCGGCCTGGCTGATGGCGGGACGTGGTTTCTTCGGATGCGTCATGCCACGACTTATCGCCCTTTCCGGCCAAAGCTCAACTCTTATGAAAGCCTGGCGCATCCATGACCAAAATGACGCGGAGCAACCACCAAAAACGGCCTTGAAGAATTGTATCGTGTTACGATATGTAGCCGGCCGACAACCGGACGGTACCGCGCCGCCAGAAAGCTCAGGCTCCCCAATGAAATCCGCTCATGCCGGAAACGGCCATCTCCGCGACTTCACCACCGATCCGCGGGTGCTCATCATCGCCGCCATCGCAGTCGTTGTGGCGACCGCCGGGCTGTTTGCCGGCATCGCGCTGTTGAAGCTGATAAGGCTCGCCACCAACATCGCCTATTTCGGCCAGTTCACACTGGCCGAGCTCAGGCTCGAGGACACGCCGCTCGGCTATGCCGCCGTGCTGGTTCCAGTGATCGGCGCGCTGGTCATCGGGCTGATGGCGCGCTTCGGCAGCGAAAAGATCCGCGGCCACGGCATTCCGGAAGCCATCGAAGCAATCCTGCTCGGCCGCTCGCGGCTCGACGCCAAAGTGGCGGTATTGAAGCCATTGTCGTCGGCGATCTCGATCGGCTCCGGCGGACCGTTCGGCGCCGAGGGGCCGATCATCATGACCGGCGGGGCGATCGGCTCGCTGATCGCGCAGATGCTGCCGGTCAGCGACCATGAAAGCAAGAC
>NZ_RZSN01000156.1:0-13959 GCF_003997315.1 Mesorhizobium sp. M1A.F.Ca.IN.020.04.1.1 | reverse complement strand
CTCGGTCGCCACGGTGCGCAACAGGCACGGCGCCTCGAACAACACCAGCGGCAGCGCTTCACCATTGTGGCCGGCTTCCATCGGTTTCGCCGGGCCGATCCAGCGCGCCTGCAGCTCGGCGACATGCCGGCTGTAGGGCAGGATCGTGCCGTCGTGCCAGGCCAGCGCGATGTCGAGGCTGCCTGAGACGACGCGCTCGGCGAGCTCATGGCTGCGTCCGATCCGCGCTTCGATCCGGACCTTGGGATGCGCACGGGCAAACCGGCCGAGCACCTCCGGCAGCACGGCCTCGCCGAAGTCCTCCTGCAGGCCGAGCCGCACCCAGCCTTCCAGCTCGACGTCGCGGATAGCTGAGGCCGCCTCGTCATTGAGCTCGATGAGACGCCGCGCATAGCCGAGCATCGTCTCGCCGGCTTCGGTAAGCGCCAGGCCGCGCCCCGCCTTGCGGAAGACCGGGGTCGCCGCCTGCTCTTCCAGCTTCTTCAGCTGCGCGCTGACGGCAGAGGTCGAGCGGCCGAGCCGCTCGGCCGCCTTGGCGAAACTGCCAAGCTCCATGCCGGTGACGAAGGTCCTGAGCACGTCGAGGTCGAATGTGACGCGTCGCATGAGATTGTCCTTATTTTCAGGATTATCGATCAAAAACTTGCTGATTTTCTGGATGAAGCTATGGCGCTACATCCGACCGGTCAAGACCGATCGACCGGCGCAGAGGGAATACGAGATCATGTCCGCCATCGTAACTCGCAACGATTGCCGGCGGCTCGCGGCAGGCGCCGCCGCTTCGGCTGGCCGCGCCTTCGGGCCCACCCATCGATGGAAAGTGCTCGGCATCGGCGTCGCCGCCAATGCCGGCTTCTCCGCTACCTTCTCCGGCATCCCGGCGACGGCTGTGGTGATGCGCCAGGGTTACCATCTCGACAATGCCTCGCTCGGCGCTGCGCTCGGTCTGCTCGGCCTCGGCGTGGCGCTCAGCGAACTGCCCTGGGGCGTGCTTACCGACCGCTGGGGCGACCGCCGCGTGCTGCTGACCGGGCTCGGCGCGACCGCCATGTGGCTTTTTGCCATGGCAATCCTCGTCGTGCCGACGAAAACAGCCGCTCCCGGTGTCGTGCTGCTTTCGGCCAGCCTGCTCGTTGCAGGCCTGCTCGGCGGCAGCGTCAACGGCTCCAGCGGCCGCGCCATCATGGGCTGGTTCGGCGAAGACGAGCGCGGCTTCGCCATGAGCATCAGGCAGACGGCGGTGCCGCTTGGCGGCGGGCTCGGCGCGCTCGTCCTGCCGTGGCTAGCCTTGGGCTTCGGCTTCGCCGCCGTCTTCGGCCTGCTGGCGGCTCTCTCCGCGCTCTCGGCTTGCTTTGCCCGGCGCTGGTTGCACGAGCCGCCGACGCAAGGCGACGCGCATGCCGCCGCCGTCACGACCGGCCCGGCGCCGCTGCGCAACATCGAGGTCTGGCGCATCTCGGCAGCCATCGGCCTGCTCTGCTTCCCGCAGGTGGCGGTGCTCACCTTTGCCTCCGTCTTCCTGCACGACTTTGCCGGCACGGGCACATGGGTGACCAGCGCCACCCTCGCCGCCGTGCAGACGGGCGCCATGGTGATGCGTGTCTGGAGCGGCCGCTACACCGACCGCCACCGCAACCGAAGGCCGTTCCTGAGGTTCTGCAGCGCGCTGAGCGCGCTGGCCTTCCTGGTGCTATGGGTTCTGGCCATCGCTGCAGCCAGGCAGCCGTCGCTGCTGTTGCTCCTGCCCCTTATGATGATCGTAGCCGGCATCTGCGTATCGGCCTGGCATGGCGTTGCCTATACCGAGCTTGCGACGCTTGCCGGTGCCGGCCATGTCGGCACCGCGCTCAGCCTCGCCAACACTCTGGTCTTTGTCGGCTTCTGCCTGGTGCCGATCGCCATTCCCTGGCTTCTGCTTCTCTTCGCATGGCCGGGCGTGTGGCTGGCGGCCGCGATCTGCGCGGCGATCGCATGGCCGATTTTTCTGCGCACGGCCTGACGTTTTCGCCGGCTTTCCACAGCTGGCGGAGGCCGGCTTATCTGCAACATGAAAAAAACACGATCGGTGCCGTTAACCCCCCATCAAGGTTAATGCTTCATTTTGGCTCTCCGGGGTCAGTAGCGTTTCTGGAGAGTTCCGTGCATCGACGCGTTCTTACGCGGCTCGTCGCCGCCGCCGTTGCGAATAAACGTTCCTTCCTTCCTCCTTTGGTTCTGGGGCTCGGCTTCTGGGTCGGCTTTCCGTCCGTCGTCGCTTACCAGGATATGGCAAGCCTCGTGTCCGGGCTGGAGTCGCCCAGCCATCGCTGGAATGCCTATGTCGAAAAATCCGTCGCCGGCTCGGTGCACGCCGCCGAGATGCCGTTCGTCGATTCGGCCGCCACGGGTTCGATCTCCGGCTCCGGCGTGGACCTGCCTGGCGTTGGCACGGTGGCGCTCCGCGGCAAGGGCAATGTTGCCGGCGCTACGCCCGATGAGGACCGCGTCGTGCGCGCCGACAAGAAGGGCCGCCTCGTCCAGGTGTCGCCGGTTGCGCCGCCGAAGAATTTCAGCGCCGGCTCCATCTTCGAGCGTACCTCCTCGCTGCTCCGTCCGGCGATGGACAGCGGCCTGAAGCTGACTTTCGCCAAGCCCGGCATCAAGGGCAAGGAAATCCAGATCGCCCAGGCCTTCCACATCCGCGAGGACAAGAAGCCCGATCCGGATTTGCCGGCGGCTCTCGTCGCTCTCGTCAACAACGACAAGCCCGACATCCTCGCCACCGCCTATGCCCAGTCGGCGCCGGACTATGCCAAGGCCTCGCCCTTTGAGGCTCTGCTGCAGGACGATCCGAATGACGGCCGCTTCATCCCGCCGATGGGCAAGGGAGATCACGCCTGGATGCAGAACCCGCTGCCGGCGGCCGTCTTCTCCAAGCCGGAACAGGAATGCCTCGCCAAGGGCATCTATTTTGAGGCGCGCAGCGAACCGGTGCGCGGCCAGGCCGCGGTGGCGCAGGTGATCCTCAACCGCGTCCGCAACCCTGCCTATCCGAAGACGATCTGCGGCGTCGTCTACCAGAACGACAACTGGTTCAACCGCTGCCAGTTCTCTTTCGCCTGCGACGGCAGGAAGAAGCGCATCAACGACCCGGTCGCGTACAAGACTGCCCAGGATGTCGCCATGGCGGTGACCGCCGGCAAGATCTTCATCCCCGAGGTCGGATCCTCGACCCATTACTACGCCAACTACGTCCATCCGGGCTGGGCGCGCGCCATGCAGCGCATGACCAGGATCGGCCTGCACATCTTCTATCGCACCTATGGCGGCGGCTGGAGCTGAGCCGTTTAGGCGGCTCGAACTGAGCCGCTTGATCGGCACCCCGCGGCAACGCTCTTTCTCGTTTGCTGCGCGCACCGATCAGCGCGGCTTGTCGCCCGGATTCGCGCCGAGTCCTCGCACAGGCGTGACGGGCACGATGTCGCACCCGGATAAGCCATTGATTTGAAAGCGGAAAATACATCGCTTTGAAGTTCGGCCCGTGGCTTGACGGGCGCGGACCCGCTAACTATGTTGCCGGCGACTTTAGAAGCGGACGGGCGGTGATCGTCTGCCCGGGCAGGGGGGTTGCGATGGCCGACAAAAACGGGCCAGACGGAACCGGAGAAACCGGCCGCGGCAGGCAGCCAGAAGCCACCATCCGCGACGACGAACTTGAGCGCCGCCGGCGCGAGCTTGAAGCATCGCTTGCATCAAGACGCACGGACCGGCTCGAGGGGAAAGACGAAGCGAAAGCTGCGACCGGTTACGGCCAGGCCCTGAAACTGTCCAGCGAGTTCATCGCCGGAGTGGTGGTTGGTGTCGGCCTGGGCTGGATCATCGACCGCTTGGCGGGAATCGCGCCCTGGGGTCTGATCGTCGGCCTGCTGCTGGGTTTTGGCGCCGGTATACTCAATGTCCTGCGTTCGTCGGGACTTGCACCGGAATTCGGCCAGGGCGGCAAGCCGCCCGAACCGAAGGACTGAAGTAAGGCGCCGCAAGGCGCGAAAGAAACTTAAGAAGCCGGTTGCGGCTTTGACGGGGATTTAAAGTGGCTGCTGCTGACCAGGTCGATCCGATCCACCAGTTCCAGATCCATCCGATCATCCCGCTTCATATCGGCGGCTACGACATTTCTTTCACCAACTCCGCTCTGTTCATGGTCGTGACGATCGCCGTCGCTTCCGCTTTCCTCTACATGAGCACCGCCAGCCGCGCCCTCATTCCTGGCCGCCTGCAGTCGGTCTCGGAAATGGCCTATGAGTTCGTCGGCAACATGCTGCGCGATGCGGCGGGCAAGCAGGGCATGCAGTTCTTCCCGCTGGTGTTCTCGCTGTTCATGTTCGTGCTGGTCGCCAACCTGATCGGCCTGTTCCCTTATTTCTTCACCGTCACCAGCCACATCATCGTCACCTTCACGCTGGCGATCCTGGTCATTGGCACCGTCATCGTCTACGGCTTCGCCAAGCACGGCCTCGGCTTCCTCAAGCTGTTCGTGCCGCATGGCGTGCCTGGCTATCTGATGCCGCTGGTGGTGGCGATCGAAGTCATTTCCTTTGTCTCGCGTCCGGTCAGCCTCTCCGTTCGTCTTTTCGCCAACATGCTGGCCGGCCACATCACGCTGAAAGTGTTTTCGGGCTTCGTCGTCAGCCTCAGCGCACTGGGTGCGGTCGGCATCGCCGGCTCGGTCCTGCCGCTCGCCATGGCGGTTGCCCTGACGGCGCTGGAACTGCTGGTCGCCTTCCTGCAGGCCTACGTCTTCGCGGTGCTGACCTGCATGTATTTGAACGACGCTCTGCACCCGAGCCACTGATCGATTTTCACCGGCGCCCCGGCGCCAGCATACCCAACGTACCAACCGCAACGATTACGAAAACCACAGGAGTTTTGAAATGGACGCAACTGCAGCAGCTGCTATCGGCGCTGGTATCGCCTGCATCGGCATGGGCGGCGCCGGCATCGGCCTCGGCAACATCTTCGGCAGCTATCTCTCGGGTGCGCTCCGCAACCCGTCGGCCGCTGACGGCCAGTTCGGCCGCCTGATCTTCGGCTTCGCCGTGACCGAAGCGCTGGGCATCTTCTCGCTCCTCATCGCGCTGCTGCTGGTCTTCAGGTAAGAACCACGCGCTGACGAAAGGGGCCGCATGGTGCGGCCCCGCCGTATGGACAGGGGAATGAGATGTTCGTGACATCTGCCTTTGCGCAAGAATCCGCGCCGGCCACGGCCGAGGGCGATACGCATGCGGGCACCGCCGTGCCTGCCGAGGAGCATGGCACGTTCCCGCCGTTCAATGCCGAGACCTTCCCGTCGCAGATCCTGTGGCTCGTCATCACCTTCGGGCTCTTCTATCTGTTCCTGAAGCGGGTTGTGATGCCGCGCATCGGCGGTATCATCGATGTCCGCAACGATCGCATCACCCAGGATCTCGACCACGCCGCCAGGCTGAAGGGCGAGGCGGACGCTGCCGTTGCCGCCTATGAGCAGGAATTGACGGAAGCCAAGGCCAACGCCAACAAGATCGGCCAGCAGGCGAGCGACGCCGCCAAGAGCGAAGCCGAAAGCACGCGCAAGAAGCTCGAGACGGAACTCGAGAAGAAGCTCGGCGAGGCCGAGGCGAGCATCGCCTCGATCAAGGCCAAGGCGATGAAGGAAGTCGGCACGATCGCCGAGGACACCACGTCGGCCATCGTCGAGGCGCTGGTCGGCGGCAAGACCGACAAGGCCGAGATTTCGGCCGCGGTCAAATCCGCGACCCGGTGAGGAGGCCATCATGGACGCCACATCACTTGCCACGCTCTGGGCCACCATTGCCCTGATCATCTTCCTCGGCGCCGTCATCTATCTGAAGGTGCCGGGCATGCTCGCAAAGTCGCTCGATTCCCGTGCGGCCAAGATTAGCAGCGAGCTCGAGGAAGCGCGCCGCCTGCGCGAAGAGGCCCAGCAGCTGCTCGGCCAATACCAGCAGAAGCGCAAGGAAGCCGAGAAGGAGGCCGCCGACATCGTCGCCGCCGCCAAGCGCGAGGCCGAGCTCCTTGCTTCCGAGGCGCATAAGAAGACCGAGGACTACGTCGCCCGGCGCACGGCGCTTGCCGAGCAGAAGATCAGCCAGGCCGAGCGCGAAGCGATCGGCGAGGTGCGTGCCAGCGCCGTCGACATCGCCGTCGAGGCCGCCCGTGCGCTGCTTGCCGCCAAGGTCGACGCCAAGGCCGGCGCCGATTTGTTCAAGTCGGCGCTGCAGGACGTGAAGGCCAAGCTGAACTGAGCGGCTCTGCCGTTGCTGACATGAAGCCGCCTGGGCAACCCGGCGGCTTTTTTGTTTTGGGCGCGAATAATCTTCCCCCTTGAGGGGGAGATGTCGCCGAAGGCGACAGAGGGGGCCGTTGCGCGTAGAGCTCAACCCCTTGTGCGACTGAGGGCGTTGGCGCTTCACGCGCGACGACTCTCAGCCTGCCTTCAAGAGGGGAGATTAATCTATTCCCTCGAAGCTCTCTTCCGCTTCCGCCACCTCGACGCCGCCAAACCGGAACGGTGCGAACGACGCCCTATGCAGTCGCGCCACCGGGCCATGCGCCTCGATCGCGGTCCGGTGGCGGACCGTCGCGTAGCCCATATGCATTTCGAACCCGTAATGCTCATGATGGCCGCCGCAGCCGCACATCATGCGGTCGCGCATCACCTTGGCGATGATCGAGGCGGCGGCGATAGATTGCGAGCGCTGGTCGCCCTTGATCAGCGCGCGTCCCTCGCAGGTGAGCCCTGGCGGCACGTCGCGGCCGTCCGCCAGCGCCAGTTTGGGCGGCAGCGACAGTCCGGCGGCGGCGCGACGCATGGCTTCCAGGCTGGCTTTCAGAATGTTGCTGTTGTCGATGCCTTCGGCGCTGATCGAGGCCATCGAGACGCTGAGCGCCGAGCCCAGGATTTTGAGGAACAGCGCCTCGCGCTGCAGATGGGTGAGGCGCTTGGAATCGTCGAGCCCTTCGGGAATGTTGGCCGGGTTGAGCACCACGGCCGCGGCCACCACCGGACCGGCAAGCGGCCCGCGGCCCGCCTCGTCCATCCCCGCTACCGGCCACAGCCCCTCGGCCATCGCTTTCGTTTCAATCGAGAAGTCGGGCTTCTCGACCATTTCGAAGAGAAGCGGAGAATCGGAACGCGCGCGAGCCATGGTGCGGCGAGGTTCGCATCGGCTCCGATTCTCCGCAAGTCCCTCCGGGTCGGATGGGGCGTCGGACCGGGAGGGCACCGTCTCACGGCCGGGGGACTGGGCCGGACGGGATTCTTGAGCAATTCCAGGAAGAGTGCGTAGCGGGCCTTCCGTACGAAGTTACATCAAAACAGAGGGTTAGCGGATCGCAATCCGGGCGCAAAACTCTGCCTCCCGAGTTGCCTTAGCCGCCGGCCTTCGCGGCCGGCATCATCTTCACAGCAGCATCAACTGCTCGCCGACGCCGGAGCCTGCGACGAATTGGTCGGTCCGAAGCTGCCGCCGCTCGGCATTGAGGCCGAGCCGCTTGGCGGCGATCTCGAAGCGCCGGCCGATCTGCCAGGCATAGGGTCCGGCGCCCTTCATGCGCTTGCCCCATTCCGAATCGTAGTCCTTGCCGTCGCGCATCGAGCGGATCAGCGACATCACATGCCGGTAGCGATCCGGATAATGGCGCAACAGCCAGTCCTTGAAGATCGGCGCCACCTCGAGCGGCAGACGCAGCACGACATAGCCTGCCTCCCTGGCGCCGGCGGCGCGCGCCGAATCGAGGATGCGCTCCATCTCCGGATCGGTGAGGCCGGGAATGATCGGCGCCACCATCACCGAGGCGGGGACGCCGGCATCCGAAAGCTGCCTTATCGCTTCCAGCCGCTTTGTCGGCGTCGAGGCGCGCGGCTCCATGGTTCTCGCCAGCATGCGGTCGAGCGTCGTCACCGACAGCGCCACCTTGGCGAGGCCGCGTTCGGCCATGCGCGACAGGATGTCGATATCGCGCGTCACCAGTGCCGACTTGGTGACGATGCCGACCGGATGGCCACGCGCCTCCAGCACCTCCAGGATCTCGCGCATGATCCGGTATTGCTTTTCGATCGGCTGGTAGGGATCGGTGTTGGTGCCGATGGCGATGGTGCGCGGCTGGTAGCCGGGCTTCGACAATTCCCTGTCCAGCATTCGCGCCGCATCGGGCTTGGCAAAGAGCTTGGATTCGAAATCGAGCCCCGGCGACAGGCCCATGAAGGAATGCGTTGGCCTGGCAAAGCAATAGACGCAGCCATGCTCGCAGCCGCGATAGGGATTGATCGAACGATCGAAGGAAATGTCCGGCGACTCGTTGCGCGTGATGATGGTGCGCGGCTTCTCGACCTGCACCTCCGTCTTGAACGGCGGCAGTTCCTCCAGCGAGTTCCAGCCATCGTCGAACACATGCCGGCTGACCGGCTCGAAGCGGCCGGACGGATTGATGCCCGCGGAGCGTCCGCGATTGCGGTCCGGCCGCACGCGCATGCCGCTCTGTTCTATCATTGCATTTGCCATCTCGGCTCTGCCTGCTCCGAAAGCGGCAATGTCGGCGCGCACGATCTGTTCCATTTTCGCCCTCTCCCAGGGACTGTCGGCAGGCTGTCGAATCGCTCTGTTCATGAAACTATTCCTATTTTGCCAATGAGAACAAAGCAAGAACTTTTTCGTTCAGAACGCGCAACTGGCGCAGCGCCGCGCTTTCCGCTATTCGGCTAAAATGCTCAGCGTCCTCATCGAAACCAGGAACGACGAAGAAGGCCTTGCCCGCACGCTGGCCTCGCTGATCGGCGGCGCGGTCGAGGGCGTGGTGCGCGACGTCATCGTCTGCGACACCGGCTCGACCGACCAGACGCATCGCGTCGCCGAGCATGCCGGCTGCCACCTTGTCGCCGGCGGCATCGCAACAGGCATCGGCCAGGCCAAGGGCGACTGGCTCCTGCTTCTGGAACCCGGCGCCCGGCTCGCCGAAGGCTGGATCGACGACGTCGTCGCTCACGCGGCGAGGCAGACGATGCCGGCGCGTTTTTCACGCGCCCGCGGCAATCGCACGCCGTTTCTGGTCCGGGTTTTTTCGGGCAACCGGGCTCTGGAGGAAGGGCTTGTCATCAGCAAGCGCCAGGCCACGGTGCTGGCGAAAAGCGCCCGCAGCGCCGAAGCCCTGGCGCGGGGCCTCGCCACCAGAAGGCTGAATGCCGAAATCTGGGTGGCGCCGCCGAAGTGAGCGCATGCCCTCCTTCTCTCCAGAAGGCGAAAAGAGAGAAAAAGGCCGCGAACTTTGCCGGCCCATTCTATTGTGCATTGCACAAAAACCTGCAGTGGATTAGCATCTGCTTGAAGCGGGACAATCGGGATTGGGTGACGATGAAGCGGCAGACGGCTGGCGCTTCGTCGGACGCCGTGCATACGAGGAACCCGATGAACCTTGGTACTCCAGACAATTCAGGCGCGGCCAGCCTGGAGGCGATCGCTCGTAATGGCAGCCTGTTCAGGCGCATCGCCGTGCGCATCCCGACCTATCTGAAAGATCTACGCGAAAATCCGGCCTGGCTGCCGATGTTCGTGCTGGCGCGCACCATGCCGGGGCGCCGCATGCACTGGCTAGGCGCCAGACGCGTTCGCCCGCTCGACAATGCGGGAGAGACGATGTTTGCCGGCGTCGATCGCGAGGCGGTGGTCGCGGCGCTTCGCTCCGATGGACTGTTTTCGGGGTTCACGCTGCCGTCGGCGATCCATGAGGAGATCGCCGTTTTTGCGCAACGCACGCCCTGTTTCGGCAATTTCGACCGCCGTCTCGAATTCATTCCGGGCGACCATGCCGAGGCGGAGAAGCGTTTCGGCCGCTCGCTGCTCAGCGGGCATTATTTCGAACGCATTCTCGATTGCCCGGCGGCGCTTGCCATCCAGCGGGATCCGCTGCTCCTCGAGGTCGCGCAGCACTATCTCGGCGGCCAGGCGAAACTGATCACGACGCGCGTGTGGTGGAGCTTTCCGACCGGCAAGGCCTCGGATGCCGACAAGAATCTCGCCTCGCTCGGCAAATACCATTTCGATCTCGACGATTGGCGGATGCTGAAATTCTTCTTCTATCTGGTGCCGGTCGACGCCGGCACCGGCCCGCATGTCTATGTCCGCGGCAGCCACAGGCGCCGCGCGCTCAAGCACCAGCTCACGCTTCTGGTCGGCCACCCCGCGGAAGACGTGCTGGACGTCTACGGTCCGGAAAGCGCTGCGACGCTGACGGGCGAGGCGGGCCTCGGCTTCGTCGAGGATCCGTTCGGCTTCCATATGGGAACGGTGCCGACGCATACGCCGCGGCTGATGATGGAAATCGGCTTCGGCGTCTCGCGGCCGTCGCGCCGCCGCTTCCACGGCGAGCCGGTCATCCGCTGAGCCGGACGGGGCCGCTACTCCGGCTTGCCGCGGCGCCTGAGGTGCTCGTCCAGCCGCGGCATGATCTCGACGAAGTTGCAGGGCATGTGCCGGTAGTCAAGCTGCGCCTTGATGATGCCGTCCCAAGCATCCTTGCACGCGCCGGGCGAGCCCGGCAGCACGAAGATAAAGGTGGCGTTGACGACGCCGCCGGTCGCCCGGCTCTGGATCGTCGATGTGCCGATCTTGTCATAGGAAATCCGGTGGAAGACTTCCGAAAAGCCGTCCATGCGCTTTTCGAAAATCGGCTCCAGCGCTTCCGGCGTTACGTCGCGGCCGGTGAAGCCGGTGCCACCCGTGGTGATAACGACGTCCACCGTTTCATCCCTCGACCAGGCGAGCACTTTTTCGCGGATCTTCTCGCGGTCGTCGGTGACGATGTCGCGAGCCACCAGTATATGGCCAGCCTCTGCGATGCGGTCGGCCAATATCTGCCCGGATTTGTCCTCGGCCAGGCTGCGCGTGTCGGAAACGGTCAGCACCGCGATGCGCACCGGGATGAAGGGGCGGCTTTCGTTGGCCATCAGTCGGTCTCCATGCTGCGCGTCGCGGCCACGAACCAACTGGGATGGCGGCGGCGGATGTCGATCGCCGCGCGCTTGGCGACATTGCCAGTCTCGAACAGGCCGAAGCAGGTAGCGCCGGAGCCCGACATGCGGGCAAAGGCGGCTCCCGCTTTTTTCAGCGCCTTGAGCGCATCTCCGATCGCCGGTTGGATGGCGCGAGCGGCAGGTTCGAGATCGTTCCGCGTCGTGTCGAGCCAATTGCGCATGCTGTGAAAATCGAGGCGGCCGGGCAGCGGCGGCAATGCCTCATTGTCAGGTTTGGAAAGCGCTTTGAACACTTCGGGTGTCGAAACGGCCACGCCCGGGTTGACCAGGATGAGCGCCAGCGCCGGAAACTCCGTCAGCGGCGACACTTCATCACCAATGCCGCGCGCAATGAGCGGCCTTGCCTTGAGGCACATCGGCAGATCGGCGCCGAGCGTCAGCCCGATCCGCGCCAGCCCCGCCTCCCCGATGTCGAGCTTCCAGAGGCGCGAAAGGCCGTTGAGCGCCGCCGCCGCGTCGCTCGAGCCGCCGCCGACGCCGGAAGCGACCGGCAGGTTCTTCTCCAGCCGGATGGCGACTGGTGGCGCCTGTTGCGCGCCGGCTTCCCGCCGCAACGCGTCGCGCGCTTTGAGTACCAGATTGTCGCCATCGATTGGCACACCGGCGGCGAAGGGACCAGACGCCGAGAACGCATCGTCTTGCGCCAGCTCGATCTCGAGCCGGTCGCCGAAGCGCGTGAACACGGCAAGGCTGTCGAGTAGGTGATAACCGTCGGCGCGCCGTCCGGTGACGTGCAGCGCAAGGTTGATCTTGGCAGGCGCAAGCCATGTCCGGGACTTGGCCTCGGCCTCCAGAATGTCGGCTGCTGGCGAGATGGTGTTCAGTCCTTGGCCAGACGGTACTCGCCGGTCTTCGGATCCTTGACCAGCGTTCCCATCGTGCCGTTGGCCGCCTGCTTCTCGGTGCGCCGGATCTTGGCCGTCACGCGCTCGGCCTCGCGTACGAAAGCGCGATAACCGAAATAGGCGGCGGCGCCGACGACAACGAAGAAAATGATCTGCGGCATCTCACAACTCCTCCCGCGTTTCTCGCGGCAAGGCCGGCCGGATGGGTCGGTCAAGCGGCCATGCTAGACGCAATCATGGCTTTTTCAAAGCCCGAAGCGCGCCCACAGCGCGCGCTCTTCCGCCGCATCGATGACGCCGCTGGCCGCGGCCGCGGCGATGTCCGGCGCCGAAAAACGCGATCCGAACAAGCCGAAACGGCCGAAAAGCCCGCGCGGCGCGGTGATCAGCCTGAGCTGCGTCTTTTCGCCGAAACGGGTCTTGAGCACGCTGCGCATGTCGCCCAGCGCATCGACGAGGCCGAGCTCGAGACCCTTCTTGGCGGTCCAGAACAGTCCGGTGAACAGATCCGGGTCGTCCTTGAGCTTGGTGCCGCGCCGTTCCTTGACGAGATCGATGAAGGTCTCGTGCACTTCGAGCTGCAAGGCTTTCAGCCGCTCGACGTCTTCCCTCTTTTCCGGCTTGAAGGGGTCGAGCACGGCCTTGTTCTGGCCCGCGGTGTGGACGCGCCGCTCGATGCCGATCTTCTTCATCAGCTCGGGGAAGCCGAAGGAGGCGGAGACGACGCCGATCGAGCCAACGATCGAGGAAGGGTCGGCGAAGATCTCGTCGCCGGCGATTGCGATCATGTAGCCGCCGGAGGCCGCCACATCCTCGACGAAGACGAGCACTCGTCTATCCTTCTCTGCCGCCAGGTCGCGGATGCGCTTGAAGATCAGCCGCGACTGCACCGGCGAGCCGCCCGGCGAGTTGATCGAAATCGCAACCGCCGGCGCGTCGAAGCCGAACGCTTTCTCGATGAGCCCGGCCGTCGAGGCGAGCGACAGGCTTGGCCGTAACTGGCCGCCGCCGGGCATGATCGTGCCATGCAGCCTGATGACCGGAATGGTGACGACTGTCGAGCGCCAGGATTTCGGCAGCAGGCGGTTGAAGAAGCGTTTCACGAAAGCTTGTCTCCACAAGAGATGCTAGAGCAAGGTCAGACCTCATCCTTGCTCCCGGGCATGTAGGAATTCGCCGCGCAACGGCAATGCCGCATCGCCGGCCTCTGATCAATCGCCGAACAGCGACGCCAGCCCGTTGTTGATCATTTCGGTCCGCTCCGTCGGCTCGTTGCCGGATGCGCCGTGCAAGGTGAGCGGAGGCCGGATCGACAGTTTTCCGCGCGCGCCGAGCACCGCCCTGACGACGATGCGGATCGCCGCCGCGTCTGGGCGCGGGTGCACGCAGAGCATCTCGGCATCGCCGAAGCGGCCTTCCATCGCATCCAGGATGGCGACAAGCTGCTCCGGCCGCGCAATCGCCGCCAGTCCGCCGCGCGGCTTGACGACGGCGGCCGCACTTCTGATCCAGCGCTCGAACAGGCCGTCCTCCGCGACATGCGCTTCTCTGCGCAGCGCGTCCGGCGTGGCGCGGTCTTGTGCCGCGTTGAAGGGCGGGTTCATGACGACGAAGTCGAACGAATTGTCGGCAAGTCCGGCTCCGTGCCGTGCCCGTCCCGCAAGCGTGACGTCGGCCTTAAGCACCGAGGCGCGGTCGCCGAGATGCGCGTTGCCGGGGTGGGCAAGCGTGGCGGCGGCAAAGGCCGCCATCTCCGCGGAACGCTCGACCAGAACCGCGTGTGCCTCAGGGCAGCGCGACAGCACGGCGAGCGTCGCCGCACCGGCGCCCGCGCCGAAATCGGCGAGCCGGCCGGAAAAGCCGGACGGGACGGCAGCAGCCAGCATCATGGCGTCCATGCCGGCACGGTGGCCTTGTCGCGGCTGCACCAGCCAGAAGCGCCCGCGATGGAAGGCGTCGACCGTGTGGGCCGGCGTGTCCGGGGCGAGGGCGGTTGATGCTGCCATTATTGCCGGCGGATCTCGTTCTCGATGCCGGCATCCTTCAGGA
>NZ_RZSN01000155.1:0-14163 GCF_003997315.1 Mesorhizobium sp. M1A.F.Ca.IN.020.04.1.1 | reverse complement strand
GCGTGAACCATTCGGCGTAGATGCGGTGCGCGGCCGGGGAGTGAAGCAGGATGCGCTTCATGTTGGTCATGCGGCCGCGCAGCGCAAGCTCCCGGTCATGCTCGACGCGGATTTCGTCGGAGGCGGTCGCATAGTCGATCGCAGAGAGATGCGCCACGGCCCTCATCCCAGCGTCGCGTGCAGCGCCGGCGCACCGCGCAGCGTGTTGGAGACGGTGCAGATCGTCTCGGCGTCCTCGACGATGCGCTGCTTGGTCGCGGCGTCGAGGTCGCCGGCAATCTCCAACCGGATATTGAACCTTTCCACCCGCGACGGCTCGTCCTTCGCCTTCTCGCCTCCGACATCCGCCCTCACCTCGCCAAGCCGGTCGGCGACGCCGAGGCGGGTGGCGGCGATGCGGGCGCTCAGCACCATGCAGGCGGCCAAGGAGGCATAGAGCAGGTCGAGCGGGTTGAAGCCCGGCGCGCTGACCGCAGTCACCACGTCGACCGTGCCGCCGGTCGGCGTCGTTACCGCCGGCAAGCCGCCCGGCGGCAGCACGGCGCAGGCGCCGGTAGCACGGGTTCTGATCTTCAGCTCGCTCATCGAAAGTCCTTCGTCCGGGTTTGGAGGCCATTGATAGCGGACGGGAATCTATCTCGGCAACCATCCAGGGCACAGCTGCGGTTTTCTTCGTGCGAGGTGGTCCGTGGAAGGGCTGATCTGCCGCGTTCCGGCTTGGCAATTTGCCTCCGCCAGTCAACAATCCGCGGCACCGCGCTGCTGGGCCAATGGAAACGGGATTGAGGGTCATGACACCACGGAAATTTGCCACGCACGCCGCTCTCGCCGTCGCTGTTCTTTGGCCCGCCGCCGGCCAGCCGGCAGATGGCGTCCATCCTGGCCCGATGTCGCGCACGCAAGCCTTCGCACGTGCCGAAGCATTGACGGCGATCGGGCGAAAAATGTTCTTCGACCCATCGCTGTCGGCTTCGGGCAGACAGGCCTGCTCGTCCTGCCACGATCCCAACCACGCCTTCGGTCCGGCCTCCGCCGCGCCGGTCGAGATGGGCGGGCCGAACCTCGACCGGCCTGGCCTGCGCGCGGTGCCGTCGCTGCGCTACCTGCAGGCGGCGCCCGCCTTCACCGAGCATTTCTACGATTCCGAGGACGAGGGCGACGAAAGCGTCGACAATGGCCCGACCGGCGGATTGACTTGGGACGGGCGCGCCGACCACGGCAAGGACCAGGCGAGGATCCCGCTGCTGTCGCCGTTCGAGATGGGCAACAAGGATGAAGCCGCCGTGGTCACCGCCTTGCGCAAAGCGCCCTATGCCGACGCGTTCAAGGCGGCGTTCGGCGCGGATATTTTCGACCATCAGCAGGATGCCTTCGACGCGGCGGTCGAGGCGCTCGGCACCTTCGAGCAGAGCAGCGCCGACTTCTACCCCTATTCCAGCCGCTACGACGCCTTCCTTGCCGGCAAGGCGCAGTTGACCGCGCAGGAGTTGCGCGGCCGTGCGCTGTTCGAGGACGCAAACAAAGGCAATTGCGCGAGCTGCCATCTGAGCGAGCCGGCAAATGACGGCGAGCCGCCGCAATTCACCGATTACGGCCTGATCGCCATCGCCGTGCCGCGCAACCAGGCGATCCCGGCCAACGCCGATCCCAATTATCTCGACCTCGGGCTGTGCGGGCCGCTGCGGGCCGACTTCAAGGGCCGGAGCGAGTATTGCGGCCTGTTCAAGACGCCGACGCTGCGCAATGTCGCGCTGCGCAAAAGCTTCTTCCACAACGGCTATGTCCACTCGCTGCGCGAGGCTGTCGCCTTCTACGCCACTCGCGACACAGATCCGGGGCGCTGGTATCCGAAGAACGCGGACGGCACGGTCGAGAAATTCGACGATCTGCCAAAGGCCTACTGGGGAAACCTCAACACCGACCCGCCCTTCAACGGCAGGAAACCAGGCGAGAAGCCGGCGCTGACCGACGCCGAGATCGACGACATCGTCGCTTTCCTCGGCACGCTGACCGACGCGGACCAGGCCGGGCAGTAGGGCGGCTAAAAGCTCTCCGCGGACTTCCCCGGCCAGAATAATCGGTGGACGCGTCTTGTTTGTGTGGCTTCCGTCACAGACCGACAGAAAGCATCTGCTACATTAGCATCTCGTCAGAGCGGGGGCTCAAATGAGATTCGTAGCGGTGCAAGAACCGCCTCATCATAGCTGGGCGGTGCTCGACATGGCCAATGACAAGCCCGCCGAACATGCCGGGCGCGCGCTCATCGGTCTCACGTCGCACGAAGCCCGGCGGTTCGCCGCCGCGGCCAACGACGAAGCGGGGCATCGGGAAACCAACGCGCTGGCGTCGCATCCAGGCGGATAAGGCATGGCACTGACGGTTCGCAATTCGCCGGGAAACGACAAGCGAACAAGCGGTTGAGACGGCGTGCTGCCAGATTGATTCAAGTGCCTCACCCCGCCGACGCGTAGCGGTTCACTACCATGCCGCAGGCATAGGCTTTCGAGCCGGTGAGCTTCAGCCTGGCGAAGCCGCCCTGATCGAAGATGCGACGACCGGCACCCAGCACCGCCGGGTTGATGAAGAGCTGGAACTCGTCGACCAGCCCGGCGGCGATCACCGCCGAGGCGAAGCCGGCGCCGCCGAACACGGCAATGTCGCCGCCCTCGCCCGCCTTCAGCGCATTGATCTCACGCGGCAGATCGCCGCTCGCAACCCTGGTACGCTCCCACCGCGACGCCTTCAGCCTGTCGCTCAGCACCACCTTGTCAGCTGCGATGATACGCTGGGCAAAGGCATAAAAACGGTCTCGCGGAAATTTCCTCGCCGCATTGCCCCAGTGATTGAGGTAGCCCTCCTCGGCCATCTGGCGGCTGAGCAGAATCGTGTCGACGGTTGCGAACACGGCATTGAAGTCCTGCTTGAGCTCGTCGTCCCAGTCGCTCTCGTCGCCCCATTCCCAAAGCTGCCAACGACGGTTCTCGTCGGCGCCGACGAAGCCGTCGACCGACATCTGCATTTGCAGGATGAGCTTTTTCATTGTGCGGTCCTCTCGCATCTCCAAACACGGTTTACTTTTGAAATCATTTGACGCGCGGAAGGAATGCTGTCAATTGAAAAGTGATTTACAAATGGAACTAACTTCATGTCCACGAAGGAAAGGTCCGGCTGCCCGATCAGCCTGTCGCTCGAGCTCATCGGCGACCGCTGGACGCTACTCATCATCCGCGACCTGGCCTTCGCCGGGAAAAGGCATTTTCGCGAGTTCCTGCAGTCGGACGAAGGCATCTCGTCGCGCACGCTGGCAGAGCGGTTGCAGACCCTGGTCGACAAAGGCGTCCTCACCCGCAGCGACGACCCGACCCACAGGCTGAAAGCGATTTACCGGCTGACCGAGGCCGGCATCGACCTTTTGCCGATACTCGCCACGCTTGGCGCTTGGGGCAGCAAATATCGAAAGGCGGATGAGGATTTGGCGCGGGTTTCCAAGGAACTAGCGGCAGGTGGCCAGCCGGCGCTGGAGCGGATGAAGAAGAGGTTGAGGAAGGAGCATTTTGGGTAAGGCGTTCCACGCCGCCAATTGCCCAAAGTCGAGTTCTACGGCGAAGGATCGCGGCCTCGATAAGATCCTGCCCGCAGGTTCCGTTTCCCGTCTATGCTCCCCTGCGCTAGACTCCGCCTGAACAGGATCGACCGCCATGATCGTCCAGGCCTGCATCAACGGCGCCCGCGGCGCGGATTTCCACCCCGCCCTGCCGCTCGACCCGGATGCCATGGCACGCGACGGCGCGGCCTCGGTTGCGGCGGGTGCCGTCGAACTGCATGTGCATGCGCGCGGCGCCGACCGGCAGGAAAGCCTTGCCCCGGAAGCGATGGACCGGACGGTGACGGCGCTGCGCCGCGCCTGCCCCGGCACGCTGATCGGCATTTCGACCGGCGCCTGGATCGAGAAGGACGACAGGCGCACGATTGCCGCCATCGCCGGCTGGCATGAGCTGCCCGACTACGCCTCGGTCAATCTCAGCGAGGCGGCGGCGCCCGAAGTGATGGAAGCGTTGCGCAACCGCGGCGTCGGCATCGAGGCCGGGCTGGCGTCGATCGGCGATGCGCTCAGGCTGGCCAGCCTCGATCATGGCCGCCGGGTGCTGCGCGTCCTGATCGAGATTTCCGAGCAGACGCTGGAGGAGGCCTTTGCCGTCGCCGACGGCATCGAAACGCTGCTGCAACGCGAAGGCATTCACCGCTCGATCCTGCTGCATGGCGAGAACGCGACCGTGTGGCCCTTCGTCGAGCGGGCGGCGGCGCGGAAGTTTTCGACCCGTGTCGGGCTCGAGGACGGTAAGGAGTTGCCTGATGGGACGGTGGCGGACGGGAATGCGGCGCTGGTGAAGGCGGCGGTGAGGATCTATCGCCGGGCTTGACTTGGCTCCTCGCCCCCTGGGGAGGACCCAAGGCCAAAAGTCAGCCGAACTTCGTCAGCGGCCTGGCGGTTATCTCGACCCATTCGCAGCGCCGGCTACGGTGGTAGAAGGATTGGAAGGGCGGCGGGAACGACGGATCCGCGAACGTCCCTACCGGAATCGCAGTAAGGCCGGGCTGCGTGTCGATGCGGTAGTGCACCGTGGTCCCGCAATCAGGGCAGAAGCTGTAGGTTATCCGCCCGCCCTGCTCGCCCGTGCGCGTGAACTGCAGCGCGCGCCCGTCTATCGTCACATCGGCCTCGGCAAAGCGCACATTGTAGCTGAAGGCGCTGCCTGTGCGCCGCTTGCAGTCGAGGCAATGACACACCGAGATGCGCACCGGCTCGCCCGCGCAGGTGGCCGACAGCTGACCGCAGGAACATTCGGCGCGTCGCGTGACCATGCTGGCTCCTTTCGACCGAGTCTCGGCACCTTATGCAGTTCGGCGGCGTGGTGAAAGCACCTATCCGCCGAGCGTCGCCTACCCCTGCCAGGCCGTCAGATCCGCCAGTATCCGCGCCTTCACCGCCGGGTCGGCGTAGCTCGCATGCACCGATGTCGCGGCGAGCTGGCGGATGGTTTCACTGTCCCAGGCGAAGGTCTCGGCGCAGGCGGCGTAAGAGGCTTCGAGCGTCGTGCCGAGCAGCGCCGGATCGTCGGTGTTGATGGAGACGGGAACGCCGGCTTTGCGCAGAGCGTCGATCGGATGCTCGGCAAGCGAAGGATAGACGCCGAGTGCGATGTTGGAGATCGGGCAGACGCCGAGCGGAATTCGCCTCTGTGCGAGCAGGTCGACCAGAGCCGGCTCCTCGATCGCGCGAACGCCATGGTCGATGCGATCGGCGCCAAGCAGCTCGATGGCGTCGCGGACGCCCTCGGGACCGCTCGACTCGCCGGCGTGGACGGTGCGTCGCAATCCGGCCGTGGCGGCGCGGCGGAACGCCTCGGCAAAGCGCAGACCGGTGCGCCCGGCGGCCGCCTCGTTGCCGTCGATCGAAAGGGCCACGACGCGCGGGTGCCTGATCCTGCTCAGCAACTCCACCAGTTCGATGGCGTCCTCGGCCGACTGGGTGCGCAGCAGGCTGATGCAGAGCCCGACCGGCGGGTATCCATCCTGCTCGGCCGCCGCGAACCCGGCATCGAAGGCGTCGATCATGCCGGCGGTGTTCCGGTGCCAGTGCGGCCAGTGGGTCGGATTGACGATGACATCGGCGTAGCGCACGCCGCTCTTGGCCATGCGCCGCGCAAATTTATAGGCGGTGATGGCCAGCTGCTCGCGCGTACGAAACGTGCCGCACAGCCAGTCGAGCATTTCGAGGAAGCTCTTCAGATCATGCGCCTCGAAGAGCCTGTCGCGCGGCGCGCGCAGCGGGATGCCAGCCTCCTCGCAATTCCTGATCACGTCGTCGGCCTCGAAGCAGCCCTCGACGTGGATGTGCACTTCGGCCTTCGGCAACCCGATATAGTCGGTCAATGAAGCCTCCCGAGCTTTGTGGCCGCATCAAATCACGAAAGGCGAGATCAAGGCTTCAAGAAATGATTGAAAGATTTGTGTGTGATGGCCGCCAGTCTTCCCCCCGTTGCGGGCCGTTGCGGGGGAGATCGGCAGGTTCGGCCTCACTGCGTGTCCGCGTGGGCTCTCAGCTCGGCGCGCTTCTCGTCCGACACCACCGCCAGATCCAGCACCTTCTGCAGACCCGCCGCATGGCGGAAATTGGGCTCGGCCTGCACGCCGCTTTTCACCGCCTCGACGAAGCGCTGGTAGTTGGTCGGCACGGTGCCGGCGTCGAGCTCTTCCCATTTGGCGTCCTCGACATTGGCACCGATGCAGCCCTTCAACATCGAGCCATTGAGATTGTGCACCACCTCGATGCCGCCCTTGTCGCCATAGATGCGCAGCCTGAGCTCGTTGAGATGGCCGCTCGCCCAGCGGCTGGCATGCACCACGCCAAAGGCGCCGTTGGCGAAATCGAGCGTCATGGCGAAGCTGTCATTGGCGTCGAGCTGGTAGTCGCCGATGCGGTTGCCCGGCGCCTTGTCGAAGGCGCGCAGCCGGCAGAATACGTGGTCGATATCGAGGGCGGCGCCATAGCTGGCGAAGTCGAGGATGTGGATGCCGACGTCGCCGAGCACGCCGTTTGAGCCGTGGCCGCGCGAGAGCCGCCAGAGCCACTTGGGGTCGCTTCGCCAGTCGCCCCAGAATTTCGATACCAGCCAGCTCTGCAGATAGGAGGCCTCGACGTGGCGCACCGTGCCGATCTCGCCGGCCTGCACCATTTGTCGCGCCTTCTGCAAAGGCGCGACGTTGCGGTAGGTGAGGTTGACCATGTTGACGACGCCGGCGGCTTCCGCCGTATCGGCCATCTCGCTTGCCTTGCCGAAATTCTCGGCCAGCGGCTTTTCGCAAAGCACCGGCTTGCCGGCGGCGATCAGCGCCATCGTGGTCGGGTGATGGATGCGGTCGGGCGTGACATTGGCGACCGCGTCGAAACCGTCCCAGTCGAGCGCCGCCTCCAGCGAGGTGAAGCGCTTCGGGATCTTGTAGGCGTCGGCATACTCGCCGACGCGGGCTGGATCGACATCAACGGCACCGACGATGTCGACGCCTTCGATGGCGCCGAAGCGGCGGGCATGCTCCTGCGCCATCCAGCCGGTACCGAGTATCAAAAGCCGCATTTTGCTCCTCCAGAGGAATTGGTTCGATTCAATGATATGAGGCGGGCGATCTAATTGTTGCTTGTACGCAATCCCAAACAGAAAACGGTTTAGCGGAAACCAGCCTCGCCGGGCGCATGCAGCTTGCCGCCGCGTTCGACGATCGGCTCCAGCGCCTTCTCCACCGGCACGTTGGGTGCTTTGAGGATGGCGGAATTCCTGCCCTGCGGGTTGTGCGCCCACTTCACTGCGTTGCGCAGCACCTTGTGCACGGTCGCGTCGTGGTAGGTCGGATAGGTTTCGTGGCCCGGGCGGAAGTAGAAGACATTGCCGGCGCCGCGCCGGTAGGTTAGGCCTGAGCGGAACACCTCGCCGCCCTGGAACCAGGAGATGAAGACTGTCTCCAGCGGCTCCGGCACGGCGAACTGCTCGCCATACATCTCCTCGTTCTCGAGCTCGAAATACTCGCCGATGCCTTCGGCGATCGGATGGCTGGGGCTCGTCACCCAGAGCCGTTCGCGCTCGCCGGCCTCGCGCCATTTGAGCGTGCAGGGCGTGCCCATCAGCCGTTTGAAGATTTTCGAGAAATGGCCGGAGTGGAGCACGATCAGTCCCATGCCTTCGAAGACGCGGCGTGCGACGCGCTCGACCACATCGTCGGCCACCGCGCCATGGTCCTTGTGACCCCACCAGACGAGCACGTCGGTCTCGGCGAGGCGGGATTCAGGCAACCCATGCTCCGGCTGCTCCAGCGTCACGGTCGAGGCGGAGATCGCCTTGTCGGCGTTGAGCGCGTTGGCGATGGCCGTGTGCATGCCTTGCGGATAGATGCCGGCGACCACCTCATTGGTCCGCTCATGGATGTTCTCGCCCCAGACGACAGCGCGAATGGTCATGGATTGCCTCGTGATGGTGAGAGGGTGGAGCCGCCCGGCGCAATAGATAGCGTCTTCGGCCGGCATTGGAAGCGGTTTTTGCCCTTCGCTCCGCTGCACATGACGACGAGCCGGAAAGCATCGTTCGCGAACAACCACATACGCCTGTATGCTTCCGCTTTGATTCAACCACCTCCACCCAATTGGCAACCGTCCTTTCCCGTGCGCAATATCAGCTATGGGCGAAGTGCTTATAGGGGCGGCGATTTTTGCTTGTCTGGCCGGGGCGTCGCTGGTCAGCCTGATGGTGCATGAGCGCTTCCCTGCTCACCACCTTGGCGACGATACCAGCGCGGTGGTGCGGCTCGCCGCGAACCTCTTCATGGTGATGTCCTCGCTGGTCCTCGGCCTGATGATCAACTCTGCCAAGAACACGTTCGAATCCATCAACGTCAACGTCCACACCTTCGCCACCGATCTCATTCTGCTCGACAGAACGCTCCGACACTATGGACCGGAGGCGGACGGCGCCCGGCAATCGCTCACCGCCTATGTGCAGCGCGTCGTCGATACCTCGACCGCCGACAGCGACACGACGGTCGTCCCGAACAGGCTGTCGGAACTGCTGCTCAATCAGGTCGGCGATATCGTGGGCGGATTGACCCCTGCGAACGCCAGGCAGACCGCCACGCAACAGGCGGCGACGCAGCAGTTGCAGAAGGTGATCGCGCAGCGCTGGATTCTGGCCGAGCAGTCCGAGGGTGCCATCCCCGCGCCGCTGATCGCGCTGCTCGTTGCCTGGCTGACGCTGATCTTCGCCAGCTTCGGCTTCCGAGCACCGTGCAATGGAACCATCATCTTCACGTGCCTCGTGTCCGGGGCGCTGGTGGCCGCGGCAATCTATCTGATCATCGACATGGACAGCCCCTTCTCCGGCCCAATCCAGGTCTCGCCGGCGCCCCTGCAGAGGGCGCTGGCGGAACTGACGCAGTGAAGGTCAGGCACGACCGAACATCTCGATCAAAAGCTTCGCCGCCACCGCCGCGCCGTCGGCGCGGACCGAACGGGCAACCTCGCTCGCACGGATGTGGGTTTCGGGCGCCAGCGCCGTCTCCATCGCCGCCGACAATGACCCCGCTGTCGGAACCGGGCCGTCATGAGCTGCGCCGATGCCGAGCTCGGCCACCCGCCGCGCCCAGTACGGCTGGTCGCCGATCTGCGGCACCACCAGTTGCGGCGCTCCTGCCCGCGCGGCGGCGACGGTCGTTCCGGCACCGCCGTGATGCATGACGGCGGCGACGCGGCGGAACAGCGCCTGGTGGTTGACATCGCCGACGGCG
This sequence comes from Mesorhizobium sp. M1A.F.Ca.IN.020.04.1.1, assembly GCF_003997315.1. Taxonomy (NCBI): domain Bacteria; kingdom Pseudomonadati; phylum Pseudomonadota; class Alphaproteobacteria; order Hyphomicrobiales; family Phyllobacteriaceae; genus Mesorhizobium; species Mesorhizobium sp. M1A.F.Ca.IN.020.04.1.1. The sequence goes on along the minus strand of NZ_RZSN01000155.1, from coordinate 4,833 downwards.
AACCAATCGTCCCGGTCGTCGGTAAGGCCAAGCTCGGCCCAGCCACGCGCGATCACCGTGCGCCGGCCCTTGGCGCGGACCGCCTCGATGGCCGCACGGCCGGCCTCCTTGGCCACGGCAATGGAGCCGAAGCCGACATAGACCGGAGGCGGGCCGGCTGCGAGGAATGCCTCCAGCCCGTCGGGCAGCGGCCGCTCGTCGTCCAGGATCCAGGCGCCGGTCTGCCTGGCATCGGTCAGGTCCGAAGGCAGCCACGGCCCGAGCGCTGGGTCGCAGGCGAGCAGGACCGGATCGCCGTAGACATAATCGCGGACATTTTCCACCGCAGGCAATCCGAGCGACGCGCGTCAGCTGTTGATCGCTTGGCCGAACAGCGCGTTCTTGGTCGCGATATCCGTCTCCCACAGCAGCCGGTTGTCGGTCACCCCGGCTGGAAGCGGATGTCCCGGATATTCATGCGGCCGGTTGTGCGCCGACGGCAGCCATATCGGACAGAAGGTGGCAAGGATGTAGCGCATGTGCCGCTGCCCGGCGACCAGCCGCGCGGCGGCACAGGACGGAAACAGGCCGCAGGCCACCACGGCATCGCAGCCTTCGGCGGCCGCCATGAGCGTATCATATTGCCTGGCGAGGATCTCGGCCGCCTGGCCGGAGATGAGCGCGGCCACGTCCTTCGGCGATTCCGATGCCCTGCGCCGCGTCATCTCCTTTACCCATTCGCGCACCGGTGCGAAGGCCGGCACCAGCTCCACACCGGCACGGGCGCACAGCGCTGCAAATTCTTCATCGCCGGGGACACTCACCCGCACCTCGGCGCCGAGCGCCTGCAGTCGCTCGCCCAGCGCCACCACCGGCTCGACATCGCCGCGCGAACCGTAAGTCGACAGTAAAATCCGCATGCAAACTCCCTTTCCTAAACTGAGGTCAAGGGCAGCGTACATACGGCATTGCCGGGGGCTTGCCGCAAGCCCGGGCTGCGCCATATATGCTTTCTGGGAGAGGGAGTTCTTCCTTTCCTCATCCGCAATTCGATGGAACCGGTCACTGCCGCTGTTGCAAGAGACGTGGCGAAGACATCAAGCGCGTGCGTCGACCGCGCCGCGCGTCAACGGCGGTAAGGACCGCAAACCGTCAAGAAATCAAAGGCAGCCTACCGGCAACGAGCTGCTGCCGGCATAGTGGCGGGCGGGGTCAGCCCTGGCGGCCTTCCTGGGCGACCTGGGTGGGCGACCCGTTCAGGCGCGGCACAACGACCAGGCGCTTGATCTTCCCCTTCTTGAAGGCAGAGAGGAAGCGGCCATAATCCTTGAAGGCCACGCAGCCGCTGGATTGGGCTGGGGCGCCGCGCAGCAGATAGGTATGGGCGAGCAGACCGTTGCGATTATATTTGTTCCTGCCGCTGGTCGGCGTCAGCCGGATGGCCTCGACGCCGTGGAAGCGCGATTCACGCAGCGACAGATTGTAGGTGTCGGGCGGCGTCGGGCCGGAATTCTTGCGGTTGGCGAAGCGCGGCTGGTCGGCCATGGCGCCCTTCCCCGAATGCGCCTCCAGCTTGGAGCCATCGGGCATGTAGACCGTCGCCGTCGAGATGTCATAGACGGCGACGCCATTGCCCGTCGAAGGACTGTTGAACAGACCCCTGAAGGCGTTGCCGAGACCGCCGCGGTCGGGCGTGTCCGGCTTGGCGTAGGCGAGCATTTCGGAGGCTTGCGCCTTGCTGCGCTTGGCCGGCGCGGCCTCAATCGGCTTCGCACCCTGCACACCCGGAAGCGCTTGGTCGGAGCTCCTCAGCGAGCGCGGCGTCTGCGCACCTTCGGCGGAGTCGACAACGGTCGGCTGCGGCTTGGCCGGCTGCGGTTTGGCCGACTCCGGTTTGGCAATTTGGGGCCTTGCCGCCTGGCTTGCCTGCGGCTTGGCCGGTTCCGGCTTCCTCGCGGCATTCTGTTCAGGCGCTTCCGTCGCGCGCCCGAGGGCGGTGCGCGGCCTCAAACCAGGCACGGCGATGCTGTCGGGCAAATCATCCTGCGGCGGCAGCGAAGCGACCTGCACTTCAGCTTGTCCGTCGTCGCCGGAAGCGCCGGCCGTCATCTCAGGCGCGTCGCCGCTGGCGAGCGCGACGGCGGTCGGCACGTCGACCGTCTCTTCGGGCATGACATTGGCAAGCGCCAGCGCCAGTTCGGACGCGCGCTGAACGTCGACCTGATTTCCGCCAAAGCGTGACTCGGCCGGGCCGCTCAAGGTCAGCCCACTCCGGGCCGAACCGTTATCGGCCGCGCCGCCGAAGCGGCTTGCCGACGGCAAGCTCGCCAGCAGGACAGGAGCGTTCTCGGCGCGCCGGAAGGCATCGGCCAGTTTTTGCGGCGAAAGCCCGGCGCGCTTGATGACGCTGTCGAAACGGTCGGCGACGTCCGCGGCGGAAGCCGCGACAACCTTCTCATGCGATACGCTATCCGGTGCCGGTTTCAGCCGCGCGGCCTTGCCGTCATGCACCAAGCTGGAGGGGTTTGGCGTGGAGCTCGCAAAGCTGGCTGCGAGACTGAGGCAGCCGGCATCGCAGCCGCGGGTGAGCGAGCCCGTCTTGTGCGCGCCGTTCGCGGCAAGGCGCGGCGCCCAGGCGTTCGCGACCTTGCGGCGCTGGTCGCCAAGCACGATGCTGCGCGGCGCAAGCATGCTCTGCGGCAATCCGTTGGAGGCGGCGGTGAGCGAGGTACTCACGGAATAGAGGCCGGCCATGGTCGCGACCGACCACAGGGCCAGGGCAGCGCCGACAGCAGGCACTACAACCCAACGATGACCACCAGATTTCTTCGAAGTTACCCCCTCTTCAGGAGCGTCACCCCGGTTCTTCAAACGCAAAAACGCCATACGACCACTCTCAATCGGCATGCCGGTTTGCGGACCTGGCACCCGTCACGATCACAGCTCGCCTGGTGCCCCCTGCACCTTCACGCGTCTGTTGCCGATTGATTCAAAAGATGGACAAAGATGGTTAACCAATCCCTCCACCAATCGCCATTGTGGCGACGGTCCATACGAAAAAAGAGCCCTCCATGGTCTCCGCCACGGTAAAAATGCTCTCCCTCAGCTGCTTTGCTGCCCGTTTTTGCGGGCCGAGTCAAGCAAGCGCGAAGGTTCTACCCTTTCGGGCGATCGCCAGCTAAGAACGGATTGAGGTTAAAAAACGGCAGGAACAGCCTGGCGCGACCAGCTGCGGCATCTCTTCCAGGGCGGCAGATCGCAACGTTAACCCCGATGCGGGAAGACAGCCTTCGCCGCCCCAGACAATCAAGGACGGAGCTGTCGAGCCGGATTGCGTCGCGACGGTGCGGTGCGGCGCTCCGCAAGCGATTGCAACAACTCCGCTTCGGCGCTGAAGCCGTTTTGGAAGGCTTCGAGCACGTCGGAGGCAAGCTGTTCTCTTTGGTCCCCGTCTTTTAACGCCAGACGGCGATCGTTGCACAACTGATCGAATACTTTCTGGAGGAGCTCCAGCTCGACTGGCGTGAATATTCCGCTGTGTTTGGTGAAAGCCATGACGCCTCCCTGCCCCTTACATGGGCGAAAGCGCGATCTACTCTTTCAAGCGTCCGTGTGCCTCGTCTGGGTGCGGACGACAAGGCATCCTACACCTTTCCGGCCGGCCTATCGATTCCGTCGTAGTCGTAGATCGGACTGTTCAAGCTGAACCCGCTTCCGTCGGCCAACGTCGCGGGGCGCCTTGGAGTTGTTCAACTTTTGAATCGCTTGCCCAATCCAACTGATTGTTCTTACAGAGCTTCCAGCGAAATCCTGGAGCTGCTTCAATCACCGGAAAAACGGGCGCATTCAGCGCATTTGGTCCGGATCGTCGGCAACGCCGACGTGATGTCGATAGACCATTCCCCAACCCTTCCAGCCGGTGAACAGAAGGATGAGGACAACGATCAGCGACAGGACAAGGCCAACCGGCACTACCGCTGCCTCCGCGTCGGCATACCGCGAGTACCAGTTGTAAAGTTCGATGAGAACGACGACCACGTTGCCGCCGGCGTGAAGCCATGCGTCCTGGAGATTGCGAATCTGGGTGTCGCCGAGGACATCGGTCAAGCCGGCAAGAGCCGCCAGCACGGCCATGATCAGACCGGCCCCCAGCAGCCAGAGCGTAGCGGTGACCCAGCCCGGATCGCCGGTTCGCCAGAAGATAAGGTCGCAAACGAAGGTCGCGACGAAGAAGGCGATCGGGAACGGTATCAGCATTGCATGAACAGGATGGCCGGCAATGCTTGCCGTGCTGTGCGGATTGCGAGGGATCGTGTGCTGGACCATCGTAGGGCCTCCTCGAGGCGTGGCGAGCGCCGCCCTCAGGCCACATCACAACGCATCAGGGGCTCGGCGGCAGAAAGCCGGATATATGCAAACTCCGGTTGAGCCGGAATGTTCCATAACCCGACTGCGCTGCGCGGAACGGAATTCACGCACCGCTATAGGCGCGTATGCCAGTGTGGGCTCGACTCGAAAGCGAGCTGAACGATAGTGTGCTCTTGTCGCGCGTGATCCAATGCCACGCATCCCGGCGGTGGCTTATTGTCACGGCACTCTTCTTCGCAACGAAATCCAAGCCAGGGATCGGCAAAACTGGAGCAACGGATTACGCCACTTCGGTGATTGCGGACAGGCACGGCAGCGGTGAGGTCGCCGCCAAAATTCAGTCGACATCATCGTGGCTGAACTCTAGGCCAACCTATCGAGCCAGGCGCGCATCGGCCAAACCAGGGACAGGTTTTGTCTTGCCGCTGAGCCGCGCTCCAAAGGTGAGCGTGCGTGGAAAATTGCGGACGACTACCTCCATCAACG
>NZ_RZSN01000154.1:0-14169 GCF_003997315.1 Mesorhizobium sp. M1A.F.Ca.IN.020.04.1.1 | reverse complement strand
CTGCTGCGTATGGCGGCGGCCGGCATTCCGGTGCCCGCCATCATGGTCTCGGCCGAGGACGTCACCCGCGGCAAGCCGGCGCCCGACTGTTTTCTTTTGGCGGCAAAGCGTCTCGGCGTCGAGGCGCGCGATTGCCTCGTCTTCGAGGATGCCCCGGCCGGCATCGCCGCGGGCGAAGCCTCCGGCGCCTCGGTGATGGTGATCAGCGCCACGCATGTCCATCCGGTCGTGACGCAGCACGCCAGCATCGCCACCTACGATGCGCTCGGCGTCGCCACTGACGACAATGGCTGGATGATCATCGAGCCGCAGCGCGACGCGGCCTGATGCATGTCGCGGTGTGCAGCGGTTTTGCGAAGACGACAGCACGAACAATGACTTAAAGCGCGTCGCCTGAATCCGCTTCAGCGCGACGCGCCTTGAGTGTCATTAAAAATCAGTGGCCAGACCCTTCACCTCCCAGTCGCCGTAGCGCCCGGGTTCCTTGCCGCCGCGTCCGCCGAACTCTTTCGGCAGGCGGGCTTCCGCCTCGCGGTATGCCTTCCGCCTGGCTTCCGCTTCCGCCAATGCGCGTTGCGCCTCAGGCGACAGCGTCCTTTGCGGCTTGGCGCCTTCGGTTTTGTTGGGTTGATCGGTCATGCGATGCTTCCTGCCGATTGAAACGGGGACCAGCCTTTCCCATCATATAGCCATGACAATGGCAGGATCGACCCCTATTCGCCACCACGCCAGACGGAAGAGACGATGAATACGCTTCGCACCGCCATGCTCCTTGCTGCGATGACCGCGCTGTTCATGGGCGTCGGCTTTCTGATCGGCGGCACCGGCGGCATGGTGATCGCCTTGCTGTTGGCCGCCGGCATGAACCTGTTCAGCTACTGGAATGCCGACAAGATGGTGCTGTCGATGAACCGCGCCATCGAGGTCGACGAGAGGAACGCTCCCGAATATTATGCGATCGTTGAGGCGCTGGCCAAGCAGGCCGGCCTGCCGATGCCGAAGACGTATCTGATCGACAGTCCGCAGCCGAACGCCTTCGCCACTGGCCGCAATCCCGAAAACGCCGCTGTAGCCGCATCGACCGGCTTGCTGGAGCGGCTCAGCCACGAAGAGGTCGCGGCGGTGATGGCGCATGAACTCGCCCATGTGCAGCATCGCGACACGCTTACCATGACGATTGTCGCGACGCTTGCCGGCGCGATCTCGATGCTCGGCAATTTCGCCTTCTTCTTCGGCGGCAGCCGCGAAAACAACAATCCGCTGGGCTTCGTCGGCGTGCTTGTCGCCATGCTCGTTGCGCCCTTTGCCGCCATGATCGTGCAAATGGCGGTGAGCCGCACCCGCGAATACGAGGCCGACCGGCGCGGCGCCGAAATTTGCGGAAATCCGTTGTGGCTCGCCTCGGCGCTCGACAAGATCGCGCGCGGCGCCGAGCGCATTCCCAATCCGGATGCCGAGCGAAATCCGGCGATGGCACATCTGTTCATCATCAATCCGTTGCACGGTGAGCGCATGGACAATCTGTTCTCGACCCACCCGAGCACAGAGAACCGCATCGCCGCCCTGCAGCAGATGGCGCGCGAGATGAGCGGTGCCGCCCAAGCCGCGCGGCGCGAAGCCCCTGCGCCAGGCCAGCCGGACGAGCCGCAGGCAGGACCATGGAGCCAGCCGGCCGAGCCGGAGCGGCCGAAGCCCAATCCCTGGGGTCGCAACCCGACCGGCCCCCGCGGCAAAGGATCCAAAGGTCCGTGGTCGTGAGCGGAGCGAAGCGCCGACCGCAAACCCAAGGCAGAGGTGACGCAAGTGCGAGCGAAACGGTCGCCGGCCTCGCGGCGCGCAAGGCGGCCGCCCGCCTGCTTGCCGCCGTCATCGATGCCCATACCCCGCTCGACGGCCTGACCGACAATGAGCACGGCCACCCGCAATACAAGGCGCTCGACCAGCGCGACCGCGCATTGGTGCGCGCCATTCTGGTCACGGCGCTGCGCCACCGCATGACCATTGCCGGACTGCTCGCAAGGCGTCTGGAAAGGCCGTTGCCGGCCAACGCCACCGTGCTCTCGCACATCCTGCACGTGGCTGCGGCGCAGATCCTGTTTCTCGACATCCCCGACAGCGCCGCCGTCGACCTTGCCGTCACCCACGCCAAGTCCGACCCACGCACGCTGCGTTTCTCCGGTCTCGTCAACGGCGTGCTGCGCTCGCTGGCGCGTGCCAAGGGCGCCGAGCTGGCGCCGACGCTCGCCGCGACGACCGAGGCGCCCCAGTGGTTCGCAGACCGACTGGCCACAGCCTATGGCGCCGCCAGGGCGGAGGCCATTCTTGCTGCCCATCGCCATGAGGCTCCGGTCGATTTCACCGTTAAAACCGACCCTTCGCTCTGGGCGGAGAAGCTGGGCGGCATCGTGCTGCCGACCGGCACGGTGCGCGTCGAGAAGCTGCAGACCGGCGTCACCGATCTGCCCGGCTTCGCCGACGGCGCCTGGTGGGTGCAGGATGCGGCGGCAGCCCTGCCCGCGCGCCTTTTCGGCGCCATCGAGGGACAACGCATCGCCGATCTTTGCGCCGCGCCAGGCGGCAAGACGGCCCAGCTGATCCTCGCCGGCGCGAACGTCACCGCCGTCGACAGTTCAAAGAACCGGCTGGCCAGGCTGGGTGAGAACCTAAAACGCCTCGGCCTTTCGGCCGAACTGGCGAACACCGACCTGCTCGACTACCGGCCGGCGGAGCCGTTCGACGCCGTGCTGCTCGACGCGCCCTGCTCCTCGACCGGCACTGTGCGCCGGCATCCCGACGTGCCGTGGACCAAAACCATGGCCGATGTCGAGAAGCTCGCCACGCTGCAGCGGCGCCTGCTCGCTCACGCCGCCACTCTCGTCAAACCGGGCGGACGGCTCGTCTTTTCCAATTGCTCGCTCGACCCGATCGAGGGCGAGGAGCTTTATCGCGTCTTCCTTGCCGGAACTCGCGGCGTGATCGCCGATCCGATCCAAGCGGGTGAATTCGCCGGCCTCGATCCCTTCCTCACGCCCGATGGCACGCTGCGCACCCCCCCCGCCGATTTGGTGCTGAATTCACCGGGGGTTTCGGGGCTCGACGGCTTCTTTGCCGCCCGGATGAGAAGGACGATTTAGGACGTTATTGCATAAATCTTGCCGACTTTTTTAGCGATGCCCAGGTCATGGCCGCGTGAAGGGGTTCACTTCGTGGAATCCGCCTTCGCATAAGTTCTTGAATCATATAAGCTTGTGCTTAGGGGCTGACGACTATCAGGAGGGGTTTTGGCACTTGCTGCCGGCAGCACGACGCGTCTTTGGACGCTTGTCGCGAGGGAGTTCTGGCGCAAAACGCGCCGGCGCCTTCGTGCCGGTCCTATCTATCGCTGGCGTTATTCCGGCCGCACGCCCGAGCGCGTCCTCATCGCGCCGCCAGATCTGAGGCTTGCCGACCCGCAGATCGCGCTCGAAATCTACTATGGCCGCTATCCGCTGTCCGGCCACATGGTCGAGACCGGCGGCAAATCGCCTTTCCAGATCAATGTGCCCAACCGCGGCTGGCAAAAGTCGCTGCACGGCTTCCGCTGGCTGCGCCATATGCGCGCCGCAGGCACCGAGCTCGCCGCCGCCAACGCTCGCGCCCTGGTCTCGGACTGGATCGTCATGCACGGCAACCAGATATCGGGCGTTGCCTGGGAGCCTGGCACGACAGCCAAGCGGGTGATTGCCTGGCTCCAGCATTCCTCGGTCGTGCTGCAAGGCGCCGAATTCCCGTTCTACCGCGCCTTCCTCAAATCGCTCGCCATGCAGATCCGCTATCTCAGATCGATGGCGCGCGAGATGCCGGACGGCAAGGACAGGCTGCGCGCTCGCATCGCGCTCGCCTTCTCCACCCTGTCGCTGCCCGCGCCGGCCTCGGCGCTGCGCGCCGCCACGCGCAACCTGGCCGAGGAGCTCGACCACCAGATCCTGCCGGACGGCGGTCACATCTCGCGCAACCCGATGACGGTGCTGGAATTGCTGGCCGACCTTCTGCCGTTGCGCCAGACCTATGCCAACCAGGCCGAGGCGCCGCCGCCGGCGCTGATCAATGCCATCGACCGCATGCTGCCGGCGCTGCGCTTCTTCCGCCACCAGGACGGCAGCCTTGCCCGCTTCAACGGCATGGGCGCCACCATCCACGATCGCATTGCCACCATCCTGCGTCATGATGACACGGTCGGCGCGCCGCTGCTGCACGCGCCCCATTCCGGCTATGAGCGCCTGTCGATGGGCGGCGTCACGGTGATTGCCGACACCGGCCTGCCGCCGCCTGTCGACATCTCCAACGCGGCGCATGCCGGCTGCCTCGCCTTCGAGCTTTCCTCCGGGCGCCAGCATTTCATCGTCAACGCAGGCATCGACACTTATGGCGCCGCCGAATTCCGGCCGCTCGCCCGCGCCACCGCCGCGCATTCGACCGCCACCGTCAACGACACGTCCTCGGCGCGCTTCAGTCACTCGTTGCGGGTCAGCGACCTACTCGGCTCGCCGCTGATCGGCGGCCCGCAGCACGTGCCCTGCAAGCGCATCGACCAGAAGGGTGTGCAGGGCTTTGTCGCGCGCCACGACGGCTATGCCGCGCGCTTCGGCTTGCTGCACGAGCGGGAGGTGAAGCTGGCGGAGAACGGCAATGTGCTGACCGGCCGCGACCGCTTCCTTCGCCCCGGAGGTGCGGCGATCCGCAACAATGGCCGCGACTTCGTCACCGTGCGCTTCCATATCCATCCCGACATCGGCCTGCTGCACGACGAGCAGGGCCGCCTGACCCTGGCGGCCTCCCAGGGCGACACCTGGGTGTTCACTTGTGCCGAAGTGGCGCCGGAAATCGAGGAATCGATCTATTTCGCCGGGCTCGGCGGACCGCGCCGCAGCCGGCAGATCGTGCTTGCCTTCAAGGCCTCGGAGATCGCCGAGGTGCACTGGCACCTGACGCGCGCCGCCGTCGCCGGCTATCCCGAGAACAACTGATTCGCGGCCGAGGAACCCGAGTTGCGCGCTTGATTTCCGAGCCTCATATGCTACGGCCCGCGAACGTTCCCAACCAGCCTTGAAAGGCCGCCAGCCATGGCCGTCCCCGCCAAGAACATTCCGGCGCCCGACCTCGTTCCGATTCGCCGCGCGCTGCTTTCCGTTTTCGACAAGACCGGTTTGATCGACTTTGCCAAAGCCCTTGCCGCCGCCGGCGTCGAGCTGGTCTCCACCGGCGGCACCGCGAAGGAGGTCGCCGGGGCCGGCCTTGCCGTGCGCGATGTTTCGGAGCTGACCGGCTTTCCCGAGATCATGGACGGCCGCGTCAAGACCTTGCATCCCTCGGTGCATGGCGCCCTGCTCGGCGTGCGCGACGACCCCGAGCACGCGAAAGCGATGCACGACCACCACATCCAGCCGATCGACCTCGTCGTGTCCAACCTCTACCCGTTCGAGGAGGTCCGCCGCTCTGGCGCCGGCTACGCCTCGATCGTGGAAAACATCGACATCGGCGGCCCGGCGATGATCCGCGCCTCGGCCAAGAACCACGCCTATGTCGCCATCGTCACCGACCCTGCCGACTATGCCTCGGTGCTCAACGCGCTCGAGATGAATCTCGGCTCGCTGTCGCTCGATTTCCGCAAGAAGCTGGCGGCGAAGGCCTTTGCCCGCACCGCGACCTACGATGCGGCGATCTCCGGCTGGTTTGCCGACACGCTCGAAATCGAGCATCCGACCTGGCGGGCCTTTGGCGGCCGTCTGGACCAGGTGATGCGCTATGGCGAGAACCCGCATCAGGGCGCCGGCTTCTATCTCTCCGGCGACAAGCGCCCGGGCGTCGCGACCGCCAGGCAGCTGCAGGGCAAGCAGCTTTCCTACAACAACATCAACGATACCGACGCCGCCTTCGAGCTGGTCGGTGAATTCGATCCGACCCGGTCAGCGGCGATAGCCATCATCAAGCACGCCAACCCGTGTGGTGTGGCCGAGGGCGCGACGCTGAAGGCGGCTTACGCCAAGGCGCTGGCCTGCGATCCGGTCTCGGCCTATGGCGGCATCGTCGCCATGAACCGCATCCTCGACACCGAGGCAGCGGAAGAGATCGTGAAGACCTTCACCGAGGTCATCATCGCGCCCGATGCCACCGATGAGGCCGCGGCGATCATAGCGGCGAAGAAGAACTTGCGCCTTCTGGTCACCGGCGGCCTGCCCGACCCGCGCGCCGCCGGCACGGTCGCCAAATCGGTCGCCGGCGGGCTGTTGGTGCAAAGCCGGGACAATGCGGTGGTCGACGACCTCGAGCTCAAGGTGGTGACGAAACGCGCGCCGACTCCGGCCGAGATGGCCGACCTTAAATTTGCCTTCCGCGTCGCCAAGCACGTCAAGTCGAATGCCATCGTCTACGTCAAGGACGGCTCGACCGTCGGCATCGGCGCCGGCCAGATGAGCCGCGTCGATTCCTCGCGCATCGCCGCCCGCAAGGCGCTCGACGCTGCCGAGGCGGCTGGCCTTGCCGAGCCGCTGACCAGGGGTTCGGTCGTCGCTTCCGACGCCTTCTTCCCCTTCGCCGACGGCCTGCTGTCGGCCATCGAGGCCGGCGCCACGGCCGTGATCCAGCCCGGCGGCTCGATGCGCGACGAGGACGTGATCGCCGCCGCCGACGAGCACGGCATCGCCATGGTGTTCACCGGCGTGCGGCACTTCAGGCATTGAGGGCCCTTCTTCCCTTCTCCCCTTGTGGGAGAAGGTGGATCGGCGCTTAGCGCCGAGACGGATGAGGGGTGTTCCAGCTTGGCAATGCGCTTGAAATTGCCGCCGCCTCATTCCGTCCAGCACCCCTCATCCGTCGCCTTCGGCGACACCTTCTCCCACAAGGGGAGAAGGAGAGCGCTATTCCACCGGCTTGTCCGCCGGATATGGCGTCCTGACCAGGATTGCCATGCCGAGGCCGAGGAACAGCGCGATCACCGCCATGCCGAGCCGTGCCGAGCCGCTGGCCAGCGTGATCGTCGACACCAGGAACGGCGCCAGGAAGCTCGTTGCCCTGCCGGCCAGCGCGTAGATGCCGAAATAGCGGCCGGACTCGGCGGCCGTGACGCTGCGCGCCATGTAGGAGCGCGAGGAGGCCTGCACCGGCCCGAAGGCGAGCCCGATCAGCAGGCCGTAGAGGATGTAGGCCTTTTCGGCCGCGGTGCCGAAGAGGCCGCCGGAATCGGTGGTGGGCAGTTGTATTAGGCCGAGCAGCGTGAAGCCTGGCCCGGTCGACACGACGCCGATCGTAGCCAGCAAAAGCAGCATCAGCGCAATCATCACCACGGCCTTCGATCCGAGCGCGGTGTCGAGGCGCGCGGCGATCCAGCAGCCGAAGATCGCGACGACGTTGAGGATGATGCCGAACATGCCGATCTCGGTGATCGACCAGTTGAACATGCCGGCGGCAAAGGTGCCGCCGAGCGCCAGGAGCGCGTTGACGCCGTCCTGATAGATCATGCGGGCGACGAGGAAGCGGAAGATGCCGACGCGCTTGCGCACCTCGAAGAGCGTGGACTTCAATTCCGACAGGCCCTCCCGCACCGCCGGGCCCATTGAAAGCCCCTTGATGGCGTCCGGCGTGAAGATGAACATCGGCAGGATGAACAGGAAGTACCATCCGGCCGACATCGGCCCGGTGAAGCGCGCGTCCTCGCCGAGCTTAGGATCGAGCCCGAACAGCGGGTCGAGGCCGATGATCGTCTTGCCGGTTTCCAGATTGCCGGCCAGGAACAGCACCACGAAGATCAAGGCCACCATGCCGCCGAGATAGCCGAGCCCCCAGGCGATGTTGGAGATCTTGCCGATATCCTCCTTGGGCACCAGGCGCGGCATCATGGAATCGTTGAAGACGGTGGAGAATTCCGCGGCCACAGAGGCGAGCGAGAAGAGCAGCACGATCAGGAATAGGCTGGAGCCGGGCGCGGCGAACCAAAGCAGCGTAAGGCTGATGATCTTGACCGCCGCGAAGGAGGCGATCCATGGCTTGCGCGGCCCGGTCTGGTCGGCAATCGAGCCGAGCACCGGCGAAAGCACCGCGATGACGAGACCCGCGGCAGCGATGCCGTAACCCCAGGCAGCCTGCCCGGTTGTGGCGTCGCTCGCCATGCGCGAGACGAAGTATGGCCCGAAGATGAAGGTGGTGACGACGGTGAAGAAGGGTTGCGCCGCCCAGTCGAAGAACATCCAGCCCCAGATGCCGCGCCCCGTTGCCCGCTGCACTGCTACTTCGGCCATGTCCCCTCCGGCATCGTCCGCCCGCGACCCGCGCATGTCTGCATGTTTTCGGGCGGCGATGCAAATGAACAAGCACGGCGCCGCCGCTCAGTGGCTTGCGCGTTTCCACTCCGCGTCAGCGGGAACAAGAGCGCCGGCCGCGACCTCTTCCTTCTGGGGAAGTCGGACCTCAGGTCCGCATGGGGGTCGGCGCTGCCTCCCGACCCGCTGCTTCGCAGCGACCCTCCCCGCAAGGGGCAGGGTAAACCTACATCCCCGTCAGGTCGCTCATCAGGCCGGACGCCACTGACAGCCGAGACACGGTGATGTCGCCGCCTTCGGTCAGCGCCTGCAGCCGCTCGCGGATGCGCCCGACCTGCTCGCCGCCGGCTTCCAGCCAGGCCGCCACCGGATCCGCCGCCTTGCCGTGGCCGGTAAGCGCCGCCACCGCGATGCCGCGCCTTGCGGCGCCGATCGTGTCGGTCGCGCGCGACAGCGCGAGCTGGTCGTAATAGTCCGGCGGCATGATCGAGCGCGCGGCCTCTTCGACGCGAGGGATGCGAAAAGCGTCGCTGACGGCGAAGAAGGCCCTGGCGGCGCTGACGATGTCGGCATTGGCCGTGCGTGCGGTGAGCGCGATGTCCGGGATCAGGTCGCTCACCTCGGCCAGCGCCAGCTTTTCGGCAAGTTTGTCGGGCGCGCCGCCCTCAAACAGGTCATGGCGCCGCGCCTCGATCCGCTCGCGTGAGAAGGCCGGCAGCAGCGAGATGAGCTTTGGCTCCAAAGCCTTGCGCGCTTCCTGCAAGTCGGCGATACGCTGGCCGAGCGGTGCGGAGGATAGGTCGTTCTTCAGGTACCAGCCGCTGGTCATGAAGATGAGCCGGCTGACTGCCTGGTAGAGATCGAGCTGCGTCTGGCCGTCGATCTGGTTGTCGAGGGCATCGATCTCCTTGTAGAGCCAAGGCAGCGCGAAACCGTCGCGCACCAGGGCGAAAGTGCGCACGACGGCGCCCGCTGTGCGGCCCGTGGCTTCCTGCAGCCGGTTGACGAAAGACGGCCCGCCGCGGTTGACGAGATCGTTGGCGACGACGCGCGCGATGATCTCGCGCCGCAGCCGGTGGGCACGGATCTCGCCGGCGAATTTCTTCGCCATCCGCTCCGGGAAATAGCCCATCAGATCGCGGTCGAAATGCGGATCGTCCGGCACGTCGCTGGCGACGATGTCGGAGAAGAGCACGATCTTGGCATAGGCAAGCAGCACGCCGAGCTCGGCCCTGGTCAACGGCTCGCCGCGAGCCTCGCGCTCGGCAAGCGCCGCCGGCGAAGGCAGCGTCTCGACGGCGCGGTCGAGCAGGCCGCGCGCTTCGAGCGCCGTCATGAAGCGCGCCTGGTGCGCGATGTCGGCCAGCCCGCGCTTGCGCGCCAGCGACAGCGCCAGCGTCTGCTGGTAGTTGTTGGAAAGCACCAGCGTGCTCACCTCGTCGGTCATCTCGGCAAGCAGCTTGTTGCGCGCCGGCCGCGCCAGCGAGCCTTTGCGCATGGCGGACGCCAGCGCGATCTTGATGTTGACCTCGACGTCCGAGCAGTTGACGCCGCCCGAATTGTCAATGGCGTCGGAATTGCAGCGGCCGCCCTTCATGCCGAACTCGATTCGCGCCCGCTGCGTGACGCCGAGATTGGCGCCCTCGCCAATGACCTTGGCGCGCACGTCGAGCGCGGTGACTCGGATGGCGTCGTTGGCGCGGTCGCCGACATCGGCATTGGTCTCGCCGGAGCCCCGGACATAGGTGCCGATGCCGCCGAACCACAAAAGATCGACGGGCGCCTTGAGGATGGCGTTCATGATCTCGACCGGCGTTGCCGTGGTCTTGGCGAGGCCGATCGCAGCGGCCGCCGCCTGCGGCAGCGTTATCGACTTCAGGCTGCGCGAGACGATGACGCCGCCTTCCGACAGCTTTGACTTGTCATAGTCCTGCCACGACGAGCGCGGCAGCGCGAACATGCGCTGGCGCTCGGCCAGCGAGGCCGCCATGTCCGGGTCGGGGTCGATGAAGATGTCGCGGTGGTCGAAGGCGGCGATCAGCTTGGTTGCCGGTGACAGGAGCATGCCGTTGCCAAACACGTCGCCCGACATGTCGCCGACCCCGACGACCGTGAAGGGCTCGGTCTGGATGTCGCGGTTCATCTCGCGGAAATGCCGCTTCACCGCTTCCCAGGCGCCCTTGGCGGTGATGCCCATCTTCTTGTGGTCGTAGCCGGCCGAGCCGCCGCTGGCGAAGGCGTCGTCCAGCCAGAAATTGTGCGTCTCCGAAATGGCGTTGGCCGTATCGGAGAAGGTCGCCGTGCCCTTGTCGGCGGCAACGACGAAATAGGGATCATCCTGGTCGCGCCGCACCACGCCGGCCGGCGGGATGATGCCGTCGACACCGATATTGTCGGTGATCGAAAGCAGGCTGGAGACGAAATTCTTGTAGGCCGAAGTGCCGGCCTCGAAGATCGCGTCGCGGCCGGCGCTCATCGGCAGTTTCTTCGGATAGAAGCCGCCCTTCGCGCCGACCGGCACGATGACCGCGTTCTTGACCTGCTGCGCCTTGACCAGACCCAGCACCTCGGTGCGGTAGTCCTGGGCGCGGTCAGACCATCGCAGGCCGCCGCGCGCCACCGGGCCGAAGCGCAGATGAACGCCCTCGACCTCCGAGCCGTAGACGAAGATCTCGCGCCAGGGGCGGGGCGCCGGCAGCCCGTCGACCGCCTGCGAATCCAGCTTGATCGCCAGCGACTGTCCTTTGTCTTTCGTATCGGCAACGAAATGATTGGTGCGCAGCGAGGCTTCGATCAGGTTGAGATAACGACGGATGATGGTGTCGTCATCAATGTTGGGCACCTCTTCCAGCGCGTCCTTGATCTTGGCCTTGAGGTGCTTGGCGGCGACCACGCCGTCGGTCTCGGCCGTCGGGCCAAGGCGGGCAACGAACAGCTGATGCAGGCCGCGCGCGATCTCCGGATAGCGGTTGAGCGCGGCGGCGATGAAATCCTGGCTCTGCGGGATACCGGCCTGCTGCAAATAGCGGCCGTAGGCGCGCAGGATCGTGATTTCGCCCGACCAGAGACCCGCGGTCTGGGCAAGGCCGTTATAGCCGTCATTGTCGACGTCGCCGCGCCAGACCGACAGGAAGGCATCCTCGAACAGCGCACCGTCGCCGAGGTCGATCGGCTTGCCGTAGCTGTTCTCCAGCTCCATGTCGTGGATGAACACCATGCCGGAGGTTTCGTCGCCAACCTCGAAGGTGCGCTCGCTGATGACGCGGAAGCCGATATTCTCCAGCACCGGCACGCGCCGCGACAGCGCCACCGGGCTGCCGTGGTGATAGATCTTCAGCGCCGCCTGGTGCGGCTTCTGGTCGGCATGGCGGTAATAGTCGATGGCGATTGGATTGGCCGCATCGATCCTGGCGATGCGACCGGCGTCGGCCAGCGCCACGGCCGGCGAGAACGAATCGCGATAGCTTTCCGAAAAGCGCGAGGCAATTGCCGTGAGCGTTGCATCGGCGCCGGATTCCGACACTGCTTCGCGCAGCGCATCGTCCCAGGTGCGCACGATGTCGCGGATCGCTGCCTCGATCGTTGCCGGCTCGACCTTCGGCGTCTTGCCGCCGGAGCGGCCGATGATGAAATGCACGCGCGCCAGCCCGCCTTCCGGGAAGGCCGGATAATATGCCGACAGCCGGCCCTGAAATACTGTCTTCAGGTAGGTGCCGATCTTCTCGCGCACGACGCTGTCGTAGCGGTCGCGCGGCACGAAGACGAGAATCGAGACGAAGCGGTCGAACTGATCGACCCGCACCAGCGCCCTGACGCGCGGCCGTTCGATCAGTCCGAGGATGGCTTCGGCGTGCTTCCTGAGGATCGGCACCGGAACCTGAAACAGCTCGTCGCGCGGATAGCTCTCCAGCACGTTGATCAGCGCCTTGCCGGAATGGTCATGTGGATTGAAGCCGGACTTGGCGATGACCGTCTCGGCCTTCGAGCGCAGATAGGGGATCTTCATCACCGAACGCGTGTAGGCGGTCGAGGTGAACAGGCCTACGATGCGCAGCTCGCCTGAAAGCACGCCCTTGGCGGTGTAGGTTTTGACGCCGATATAGTCGAGATAGATGCGCCGGTGCACCAGGGACTTGGCATTGGCCTTGGTGACGATCAGCGGTTCCGGCCCATGCAGGAAGGCGCGGATCTCCGGCGTTGTCGACACCGCCTCGGTGCCGCGCCTGAGAACCAGGACGTCGGGATCCGCGAGGATGCCGAGGCCGGGTTTGTCGGCGCGCTCCAGCATGCCGCTCTTCTCGCCGCCGGTGTAGTTGAACTCGCGCATGCCGAGGAAGGTGAAATTGTCGTCTCGCAGCCATTCGAGGAAGGCGATCGCCTCGGTGACATGCGCCTTGTCGAGCGGCACCGGCGCGTAGCGGAATTCCGAGATGGCCTGATCGAGCCGGGCAAGCATCGGCTTCCAATCGGCGACGGCGGCGCGCACCTGGTCCAGCAGCTTCTTCAGGCGGCCGGCCAGGGCTTCGGCCTGATCGGCCGAAAGGCGGCCGATATGGACGTGGACGACGCTCAGCCGGTCATGGCTGGTTTCGCCCTTGACGGAGCCGCCGTCACCGAGGATCTCCTCGATGCCGCTCTTGCCGTGCCGGACGACGATGACGGGATGGGTGACCAAAAGCGGCTCGCCGGCGCTCTCGGTGATCTCGCCGAGGATGGAATCGAACAGGAACGGCATGTTGTCGTTGACGACGGTGATGACCGTCATCGGCCGGCCCTGGCGCGTCACGCCGGAATCCACGTCTATGGCAATGATGCAATCGCCCTTTCTGTGCCTGGCGACCGCCCGGCCGGCGAGATCGGCGGCGCGTTCGAGGTCGGCGACGTCATAGGCGGCGATGTCTTCGGCCGGCGTGCGGGCGAGGAGATAGTCGGCGAGCCTGCCGGGCTTTTCGCCTGCCCTTGCCGCGCCTCCTTTTGCCGGACTGGTTTTTTTCGGCTGGCTTGCGGTTTTCAGGCTGGCCATGATGTGAAGTCCCTCCCGTCACATGCTTTTGGGTCTATGGTAGCAGATGAGCGCTATTTGGCGACAAAGGTTTGACGACGCTTTAAGAAAATCGAACCGACGCTCACCCTGCGAGGAGAACGGATATGACCGACAGGATTACGGCGCTCGACCTGGCCCGGGCGGAGCTGAGCGAAGCGACGAAGGCTTATTTCGCCAAATGCGAGGAAAAGCTCGGCCTCGTGCCCAACGTGCTTCTGGCCTACGCCTTCGACGAGAAGAAGCTGCGCGCCTTCACCGACATGTACAACGACCTGATGCTGGGCGAGTCCGGCCTGTCGAAGCTGGAGCGCGAGATGATCGCGGTCGCCGTTTCCTCGATCAACCAGTGCTACTACTGCCTGACCGCGCATGGCGCGGCGGTGCGCCAGCTTTCCGGTGAGCCCGCGCTTGGCGAGATGATGGTGATGAATTTCCGCGCCGCCGGCCTGCCCGAGAGGGAGACGGCGATGCTGGAATTCGCGGTCAAGCTGACGGAGGAGCCGGCCAAGATCGTCGAGGCCGACCGCTCCGCGTTGCGACAGGTGGGCTTCAGTGATCGCGACATCTGGGACATCGCCTCGACTGCCGCCTTCTTCAACATGTCGAACCGGGTGGCCGCCGCGGTCGACATGAGACCGAACCCCGAATACCACGCCATGGCAAGGTGAGGCTCACCGGCCTCACATTAGCAACGTCGAATTTCTCGTTGCCCGCCCCGCCGTTTGGGTCGATGATCAACGATTGCGGCTAGCTCGCATATCAACGATTGCGGCGTAGCCGCATACCGCCAGGCGGCGCTGCCGCATCCCGGCTCGACGCTGCCGAAAAGGG
>NZ_RZSN01000153.1:0-14293 GCF_003997315.1 Mesorhizobium sp. M1A.F.Ca.IN.020.04.1.1 | reverse complement strand
GGCGCTGGCGCTGTCGCCGAAATTCGTTTTGGCCGACGAGATCGTCTCGGGCCTCGACGTCTCGACGCAGGCACAGATCCTGACGCTGCTGGAAAAGCTCGCGGCCGAGATGGGGCTGACGGTCGCCTTCATCAGCCATGATCTGTCGGTGATCCGGCGGCTCTGCCGGCAAGTCATCGTCATGCGCGAGGGAAGGATCGTCGAAGCCAGCGCAACCGACGTGCTCTTCGACAATCCGAAGGAGACTTACACGCGCGACCTGCTCGCTGCCATCCCGCTGCCTGAGATCGATGCGGACTGGCTGCAGCCGCCTGCAAAGGCACCGGCATGAGAAAGGCAAACCTTGTCCGCACACCGAACAGCGGGCCTCGGATGTGCATGGGAGCAAAGTCAGCCCGCCAAAGGAGGGTGACATGAAATACGCAAGAAGCGGCGCAATGCTCGGCGCAATCCTGTTCGGCTCAATGGGAACGGCTTCGGCCGACTCGATCCCCGGCATGCGCGGCCACGACCATACCGGCGTCACCGTGCCCGACATGAAGCAGGCCGTCGACTTCTTCACCAATGTGGTCGGTTGCAAGAAGGCGATGTCCTTCGGCCCGTTCGCCGACGACAAGGGCACCTTCATGCAGGACCTGCTCGGCGTCGATCCAAAAGCGGTAATCGAGGAGATCACCCTGGTGCGCTGCGGCTATGGATCGAACATCGAATTGTTCAAATACACCGCGCCCGACCAGAAGGACCTGACGCCGAAGAACAGCGACATCGGCGGCTTCCATATCGCCTTCTATGTCGACGATGTCGCCGCCGCGAAGGCCTATCTCGACGCCAAGGGCGTGAAGACCAGGATGGGTCCTCTGCCGGTCAAAGAAGGACCGGCCGCCGGCCAAACCATCCTCTATTTCCAGGCGCCCTGGGGACTGCAGCTGGAAGCGATCAGCTATCCCGACGGCATGGCTTACGAGAAAGGCGCCGAGACGGTGCTGTGGAGTCCCAAAGATCCAGCCAAGTGAGCTGATCGCGCCGCGATTGTTCAATCATGAAACTTTAAGCTTGAAATAGTTGTCGGCAGGCGCGATACTGATGTTGGAATCGCCGGCCCCTCGGCGGTCCCGGGTGCCCTTTGAGCGTTTGACGCAATTCCGGACGGAAACCGCTACGCACTTTTCCTGGAATTGCTCTAGAGGAGATCGCAAGACATGAAGGTTGCGGTTCTCGGCGGCGGACCGGCCGGCCTCTATTTTGCCATTTCGCTGAAGCTGCGAGACGCCGCGCATGACGTGACGGTCTACGAGCGCAACCGCCCCGACGATACGTTCGGCTGGGGTGTGGTGCTGTCGGCCGAAACGCTGGAGAACCTGACCAGGAACGACCCTGTCAGCGCGGTCTGGATCAGGAAGCATTTTGCCTACTGGGACGACATCGCCGTCATCCATGACGGCGTGCGCACGGTGTCGACCGGCCACGGCTTCTGCGGCATCGGCCGCAAGCGGCTTTTAATCCTGCTCCAGCGCAGAGCCCGCGAGCTCGGCATCAAGATGATGTTCGAGACCGAGATTTCCGATCCTAAGCCGTACATGGAAACGCACGACCTTGTCGTTGCGGCCGAGGGATTGAACTCGAAGTCGCGCGCCACCTTCGCCAACGTCTTCAAGCCCGACATCGACACGCGCAAATGCAAGTTCGTGTGGCTCGGCACCACGCAGAAATTCGACGACGCGTTCACCTTCATCTTCGAAAGGACGCAGCACGGCTGGGTGTGGGCGCATGCCTACCAGTTCGACAGCGAGACCGCGACCTTCATCGTCGAATGCAGCGAACAGACCTGGGCTGCCTTCGGTTTCGGCGCGATGACGCAGCAGGAATCGATCGCGGTCTGCGAGCGCATTTTCGAAAAGCATCTCAGCGGGCATCCGCTGATGACCAATGCCAACCACATCAGAGGTTCGGCCTGGATCAACTTCCCGCGCGTGCTGTGCGAGCGCTGGTCTTACAAGAATCTGGCGCTGATGGGCGACGCGGCGGCATCGGCGCATTTCTCGATCGGCTCCGGCACAAAGCTGGCCCTGGAGAGCGCCGTCGCGCTCGCCGACTATGTCGAGTCCGAGCCCGACCTCGAAGCGGCCTTTCGCAAATACGAAGATGCTCGCCGTACCGAGGTGCTGAAACTGCAATCGGCGGCGCGCAACTCGCTCGAATGGTTCGAGGAAGTCGAACGTTATCTCGGGTTGGATCCAGTTCAATTCAACTATTCGCTGCTCACCCGCTCGCAGCGCATCAGCCACGAGAACCTTCGTCTGCGCGATGCCGACTGGCTGGCGGGCGCGGAGGAATGGTTCCAGCGCAAGGCCGGCGCCGGCGGCAACATGCTGCGCCGCGCGCCGATGTTCGCGCCATTCAGACTGCGCGAGATGGCGCTCACGAACCGCATCGTCGTCTCGCCGATGGCCCAATACAAGGCGGTCGACGGCTGCCCGACCGACTGGCATTTCGCCCACTATGCCGAGCGCGCCAAGGGCGGGGCCGGGCTCGTTTATATCGAGATGACTTGCGTCAGCCCGGAGGGACGCATCACCCCTGGCTGCACCGGCTTCTACAAGCCCGAGCATGAGGTCGCCTGGAAGCGGCTGGTCGATTTCGTCCACGCCGAGACCGAAGCCAAGATCTGCGCCCAGATCGGCCATTCAGGCCCGAAGGGCTCGACCCGCCTCGGCTGGGAAGGAACGGACGAGCCGCTGCCCTCCGGCAACTGGCCGGTGATAGCGCCTTCAGCCGTGCCGTGGTCGCCACAGAATCAGGTGCCGAAGGCGATGAACCGCGCCGACATGGACCTTGTGCGCGACCAGTTCGTCGCCTCGGCGGAGATGGCCGAGCGCTGCGGCTTCGACATGCTGGAGATCCATGCCGCGCATGGCTATCTGCTCTCCGCCTTCATCACGCCGCTGACCAACAGGCGCACCGACGACTATGGCGGCTCGCTGGAGAACCGCATGCGCTATCCGCTGGAGATCTTCCACGCGGTGCGCGCCGTGTGGCCGGCCGAAAAGCCTATCTCGGTGCGCATCTCGGCCAATGACTGGGTAGGGATCGAAGGCGTCACGCCGGCCGATGCGGTCGAGATCGCCAAGCTTCTGCATCAAACCGGCGTCGATCTCTGCGACGTCTCGGCCGGCCAGACCACAATCGCCGCCAAGCCGGTCTATGGCCGCATGTTCCAGACGCCGTTCTCCGACCGCATCCGGAACGAGGTCGGCATGGCGACGATGGCGGTCGGCAACATCTACGAGCCGGACCACGCCAACTCGATCCTGATGGCAGGACGCGCCGATCTGGTGGCGCTGGCCAGGCCGCATCTCAGCGATCCCTATTGGACGCTGCATGCGGCGGTCACCCTCGGCGATCGCGGCGTCAAATGGCCGGATCCTTATCTGCGCGGACGCGACCAGATCTACCGGCTGGCCGAACGCGAAGCGGCGGCAGGGCTGAAGGTATGAGCGCATTTATGTTTTCACGTCGGCGCCGCCCCTCATCCGCCTGCCGGCACCTTCTCCCCGTGAAGGACGGGGAGAAGGCACAAGCTCAAACGCT
Source organism: Mesorhizobium sp. M1A.F.Ca.IN.020.04.1.1 (assembly GCF_003997315.1). Classification (NCBI taxonomy): domain Bacteria; kingdom Pseudomonadati; phylum Pseudomonadota; class Alphaproteobacteria; order Hyphomicrobiales; family Phyllobacteriaceae; genus Mesorhizobium; species Mesorhizobium sp. M1A.F.Ca.IN.020.04.1.1. The sequence goes on along the minus strand of NZ_RZSN01000153.1, from coordinate 10,705 downwards.
GGCGGCCCCCTCTCCCCGTCCTTCACGGGGAGAGGGTAAGGATGAGGCGCAGCGCCTTGCCTGGAGGACTGGCGCATGATTGCCGGCAAGCATGCGCTGGTCACCGGCGGCGGCTCCGGCGTCGGCCGTGCGATCGCACTGTCGCTGGCGGAAGCCGGCGTCGAGGTCACCATCTGCGGCCGCCGTAAGGCCGCGCTGGATGAAGTCGCGAAGGCAAACGACCGCATCTTCGGCATCGGCGCCGATGTCACCGACGAAGCCGACATGACGGCGCTGTACGAGAAGGCCGAGGCGGCGCGCGGTCCCTTCGAGATCGTCGTCGCCAATGCCGGGATGGCTGTCAGTGCGCCGGCGCACAAGACCTCGCTCGCCGACTGGCAGCGCTCGCTCGACGTCAACCTCACCGGCGCCTTCCTGGCGGTGCAGCCGGCGCTTGGCGGCATGCTGGCGCGGAAGACAGGCCGTATCGTTTTCATTGCCTCGACCGCCGGACTGAAGGGCTACGCGTATGTCGCGCCCTACGTAGCGGCCAAGCATGGCGTCGTCGGGCTGATGCGGGCGCTCGCAGCCGAGACCGCCAAGTCCGGCATCACCGTCAACGCCATCTGCCCGGGCTTCGTCGAAACCGACATGCTGGAGGAATCCATCCAGCGCATCGTCGAGAAGACCGGCCGTTCCGCCGATGAGGCACGCGCGAGCCTTTCGGCTGCGAACCCGCAGGCGCGTTTCATCCAGCCGGAAGAGGTCGCCGCGGCGGTGCTCTGGCTCTGCGGCGATGCGGCGCGGTCGATCACAGGACAGGCGATCTCGGTCTCGGGAGGCGAGACATGGTAGCGGGACCGACGTCTATCGGGCCGGGCAAGGACAGGCTGCGGCTGTGGATCCGCCTGCTGCGTGCTTCGCGCACGATCGAGGCCGAGCTGCGCGAGCGGCTGAAGAAGGAGTTCGACACCACGCTGCCGCGCTTCGACGTCATGGCGGCGCTCTACCGCTCGCCGGAGGGCATGCTGATGAGCGACCTGTCGCGATTCCTGTTGGTGTCGAACGGCAATATCACCGGCATCGTCGACCGGCTGGTCTCCGAAGGGCTGGTGACGCGCGCGCGCCGCAACGGCGACCGCCGCACCTCGATGGTGCGGCTGACCGAAGAAGGTTCGAAGTCTTTCGCGGCAATCGCCGCGGCGCATGAGAACTGGGTCGGCGAGCTCCTCGGCACTGTCAGCGAGGACGAAGCGCGCCGGCTGACCGGCATGCTGAAATCGTTCCGCAGCAATTGGGAGGGACGCGAATGAGCGCCATGGCAAAGCTCAAGCCGAAGCACTTCCTCTGGGAGGTGGAAGGCAGGGTCGCGAAGGTCCGGCTCGACCGGCCGGAGCGCAAGAACCCGCTGACCTTCGACAGTTATGCGGAGCTGCGCGACACTTTTCGCGATCTCGCTTACGCCGATGATGTCGATGCCGTGGCGTTCCTGCCCAACGGCGGCAATTTCTGCTCGGGCGGCGATGTCCACGACATCATCGGACCCCTGGTCAAGATGGACATGAAGGCGCTGCTCTCCTTCACGCGCATGACCGGCGACTTCGTCAAGGCCATGCTGAATTGCGGCAAGCCGATCATCGCGGCGGTGGATGGCGTCGCCGTCGGCGCCGGCGCGATCATCGCCATGGCCTCCGACATCCGCATCGCGACGCCGGAAGCAAAGACCGCCTTCCTGTTTACCCGCGTCGGCCTCGCCGGGTGCGACATGGGCGCCTGCGCGATCTTGCCCCGCATCATCGGCCAGGGCCGCGCCGCCGAGCTGCTTTACACCGGCCGCACCATGAGCGCGGCCGAAGGCGAGCGTTGGGGCTTCTACAATCGGCTGGTCGATGCAGCGGCGCTCGAGGCCGACGCGCTCGAGATGGCAGCGCGGATCGTCTCCGGCCCGACCTTCGCGCATTGCATCACCAAGACGCAGTTGAACCAGGAATGGTCGATGGGTCTCGACCAGGCGATCGAGGCGGAAGCGCAGGCACAGGCGATCTGCATGCAGACCGGCGATTTCGAGCGCGCCTACAAGGCGTTCGTGGCCAAGGAAAAGCCGGTGTTCGAGGGGAAATGAGGATGGCTCTTTTAACGGAGACGTTTGCGGGACAGCGCCCCCCTCTGTCCTGCCGGACATCTCCCCCACAAGGGGGGAGATCAGCTGTCGTCTCTGCCTTCGCCAATCGCCAAGGTCGCAAGAATGAGCGGGGCGCCAAAACTGCCAATCTCCCCCTTTGTGGGGGAGATGTCCGGCAGGACAGAGGGGGGCGCCATAGAGCAGAGGCCTTGAAGAGTAGCGGAGGCACCGATGCCTGACCGTTCCTTCCTTAACTGGCCCTTCTTTGAAAGCCGCCATCGCGAACTTGCCGAAAATCTCGACGCCTGGTGCGCCAAGAACCTGCCCGTCGATCACCACGATGTCGACGCGGCCTGCCGCAATCTCGTCTCCATGCTCGGCCGCGACGGCTGGCTGAAGCCGACGGCGCTCGATCCCGACAAGCCGGAGCCGCTCGACGTGCGCACGCTCTGCATCACCCGCGAGACGCTGGCGCGCCATGACGGGCTCGCCGACTTCGCCTTCGCCATGCAGGGCCTTGGCACCGGCGCGATCTCGCTGTTCGGCACACCGGAGCAGCAGCGCTGGCTGGAAAAGACGCGGGCGGGCCAGGCGATCGCAGCCTTTGCGCTGTCGGAGCCGCGGTCGGGATCGGATGTCGCCAACATGGAGATGGCGGCTGTCCGCGACGGCGACTTCTATGTGCTTTCGGGCGAGAAGACCTGGATCTCCAATGGCGGCATTGCCGACGTATACATTGTTTTCGCCCGCACCGGCGAGGCGCCCGGCGCCAAGGGAATTTCCGCTTTGATCGTGCCTGCGGACACCAAAAGCGTTGGCATCGCCGAACGATTGGAAGTTATCGCCCCGCATCCACTCGCGCGGCTCTCCTTCGACAATGTGCGCGTTCCGGCTTCCGCCCTGATCGGCAAACCCGGCGACGGTTTTCGGATCGCCATGTCGGTGCTCGACGTCTTCCGCTCGACGGTGGGTGCCGCGGCGCTCGGCTTTGCTCGAAGAGCGTTGGACGAAAGCATCAAAAGGGTGTCCGAGCGAAAACTGTTCGGCGCGCCGATGGCCGAACTGCAGATGGTGCAGGGCCACATCGCCGACATGGCGCTGGATGTCGACGCCGCCGCCCTGCTCGTCTATCGCGCCGCCTGGACCAAGGATATGGGCGCCGCCCGCGTCACTCGCGAGGCGGCAATGGCCAAGCTGTTCTCCACGGACAAGGCGCAGGAAGTGATCGACAAGGCGGTGCAACTGCATGGCGGCGACGGCGTGCGCAAGGGCCACATCGTCGAGAGCCTCTATCGCGAGATACGCGCGCTGCGCATCTATGAGGGCGCTTCCGACGTGCAGAAAGTGGTGATCGCCAGGCAAGTGATGGGAGCGGCGTGAGATCATGCTTGCGGACCGCATTTCACTTAAGGGAGGCTAGACATGCACACGATCCTGCAGCCGGAAGGCTGGGCCAAACCGATCGGCTATGCCAACGGCGTTGCCGCGCGTGGCCGGCTGGTCTTCATCGGCGGCCAGGTCGGCTGGAATGCCGAGTGCCGGTTCGAGACCGACGATTTCGTCGATCAGGTGCGCCAGACCCTCACCAATGTCGTCGCCGTTCTCGCCGAGGCCGGCGGGGAGCCGCAGCACATCACCTCGATGACCTGGTATTTTACCGACAAGGCCGAGTACCTCGCCAACCTCAAAGGGATCGGCGAAGTCTACCGCGCCGTCATCGGCCGGCATTTTCCGGCGATGGCCGCCATGCAGGTGGTGGCGCTGGTCGAGGACCGGGCGAAGGTGGAGATACAGGCAATCGCAATTATTCCGGAGTGAGTCGGAGGCGCTACTGGCTTCTATTTCGCAATGGCCTGAAGCGGCGAAGGCGGCTACTCCAACTCGGCGCGCTCGAGGGATCGTGTCTGCCTTCCGTGCGTCAGCATTGCCGTGACAGTACGGCAAGGGCCGCTTGGCTGCCGCCACAATCTGTGATCAGATGATCATACCCGCGTCGGGCGGATATTCGCACATAAACTTTGCCGGCACCAAGGAAAGCAAAAGCGTGGCTCTGGGCTTCGAACCAGTATCGGGACGCATTACTGTCCAGGACGGCGTCTACCAGCAACTTCGCCATGCCCTGATGGTCGGCAGCTTCGATCCCGGGCAGGTGCTGACCATCGCCTCGCTGGCGGAGGCTTTCGGCACCTCAAACATGCCGGTGCGCGAGGCGTTGCGGCGGCTGGCGGCGGAGAACGCGCTGGAAATCTCGCAGAACGGCTCAGCCTGCGTGCCGGTGGTGACGCGGGCGCGGCTCGACGACCTCTGCCGGGCCCGGCTCGCCGTCGAGGGGCTGGCCGCCGAGCTTGGCGCGCCGCGCCTGACCGCAGCCGAGATCGGCTTGCTGCAAAGGGTTACTGACGACCAGCAGGCGATCGGCCGCGACGGCAGCATCTACGAGCTGATCGCCAAGAATCAGCAGTTCCACTTCACCATCTACCGCGCCTCCGGTTCCGATGTGCTGTTTCAGCTGATCGAGACGCTGTGGCTGCGCTTCGGTCCGTACATGCGGCTGTTGTCCAACCATGTCGCGCCGCTGATGCGCGCCGGCAGCATGGAGCCTTCGGGCCGGCACGTCGCGATCATAGCGGCCATCAAGAACAAGGATTTCACCCGCGCGCGCGACGAGGTGGTGGCCGATATCACGGCGACGCAAGCGACATTGCGGGCGATCTGTCCTGACGTGCCGGAGCCCAGACCGGTCGATTTTGCCGCTTTCGGAAGGGCGCCTTGATAGGCGGCCGCCGCAGAGTGGCTTTGAAGCCGCCTGGGCCAAGCTCCTGGACCAAGAGAACAGCCGGATTTTGAGGCGCTGACCCGCATTTCTTCAGCCGCGGCGCATTGATCCCTGTCCGTATTTGTGATCACATGATCACAGGGAGCGAGACAGCGAATGTCCGGCTATTTTCTCTATCATTCGATCGGCACCTTCCCCGGCAAGGCCGAGCGAATGGCCGCCTCGCTGACGGATTTCTCCAACATCTGGTCGGCGGAAGACGACGGTCAGTGGCCTGCCGCGCTTGCGGCGCGGCAACGCTTCATCGATGCCTGGAGGCGGCTGATCGAGGCGCCGCAAGGCACGCTGACCACGGCCGAGAATGTCACCGCCGCGCTCTATAGCCTGATCGGTGGCTTGCCGACGGAGCGGCTGGCGGGAAAGCGGCTGCTGGTCGCCGCCGACTGTTTTCCTAGCCTGCATTTCCTGCTGGCGGGCTTGGGAGAGCGTTTCGGCTTCACCCTCGACACCGTTCCATTGCGGCCTGGCGAGACCTGGGTTCGCGACCAGGATTTCATCGACCGCTGGCAGGCGGATGTCGGGCTCGCGCTCATTACCTTCGTCACCTCGACGGCCTCGCACCGCTGCGATGTCGGCCGCCTCGCCGCGCATGGCCGCGCCGTGGGCAGCATAGTCGGCGTTGATGTCACACAGGGCATCGGCGTGGCGCCGTTTTCGGTTGCCGCGACGCCGGTCGATTTCGTGGTCTCGACTTCGCTCAAATGGCTGTGTGGATCCTCCGGCGCCGGCATTTTGCAGGTCGCGCCTGACCTTCTGGCGTCCTGCCGGCCGGAGTTGCGGGGCTGGTTCAGTCAGCCGAACCCGTTCTCCTGGGACCTCGACGCTTTCACTTACGCCGACGATGCGCGCCGCTTCGATCATGGCACGCCGGCGATCCTGGCAAGCGTCGCCTCGCTGCCCGGGCTGGAGTGGGTGGAACAGACCGGCATCGACATCATCCGCGCGCAGAATGCCGGGCTCGTCGAGCGTATCATCGGCGCCGCGCTGGAGAATGGCTGGGAGATCCGCTCGCCGCTCGATGCCAGTGAACGCGGCGGCAGCGTAATGCTCGGCCTGCCGCAAGGCACCGAGCCGGCTAAGATCATAGCTGCGCTTCGCGACGAGCGGCTTTACTGTGATGCGCGCGGCACCACGCTGCGGCTGTCTCCCGGCATGGTCACCACAGAGACGGCGGTCGATGCGCTGATCGCGCAGCTCACGGAGCATATCGGTTCGCGGCGACGCCGTGCGTCGTGAATTCAGGTACCGCTCGCCTGCGGCGCCCGGGAGTTTGGCGCCGGAAAGGGGCGGATCAGGAACCGAACCAGAGGGAAGCAAGATGTTGAAACGTCTAGGACTGATTGGGATGGCCGTCGCTGCCGGCCTCGCCTTTGCGGCGCCCGCCTTCGCCGACAAGATCATGGTGGGCGCCTATCCGGCCAACCCGCCATGGGAATACAAGACCGATTCCGGTGCCTTCGAGGGGTTTGAGATCGACGTCGCCAATGATGTCGCCAAGCGCATCGGCGCAGAGGTCGAGTTCCAGGACCTCGGCTTCCAGGCGCTGTTCGCAGCGACCGCTTCGGGCCGCATCGACTTTGCCGTGTCCTCGATCTCGGTCACCAAGGAGCGGCTGCAGAACCAGGGCTTCACGCAAGCCTATTACGACAGCGACGGTACCATCGTCGGCAAGGCGGATTCCGCCATCAAATCGCTCGACGATCTGAAGGGCAAGACCATCGGGGTCATCGCCGGCTCGACAGGCGAAGCCTACATGGAGGAGAACGCCGCCAAGCTCGGCGTTGCAGAGACCAAGAGCTACAACGCCCAGCAGGACCTTCTGCTCGACGTGCAGAACGGCCGCATCGACGGCGGTGCGGGCGAGCTCGCCGGCTTCCTGTTCGCCATCAAGCAGATGCCAGCGCTGAAGATCCTGGTGCGCATCCCGACCGGCGAGCGCTTCGCCATGATGACCAAGAAGGGCCATCCGCTGCTTGAAAAGGTCAACGACGCCATCAGCGAAATGAAGAAGGATGGCACCATGGCCGCGATCCACAAGAAGTGGTTCGGCGTCGATCCGGAAGCCGGCACCAGCACGGTGACGCCTGGCCCGATCCCGCAATAAGCCGGCTAATCAGAAATTTAGACGGGAGCGGCAGCAAGAGCTGGCGCTCTCGCTTCGACCATTTGGGTCTCGCCCAACACGGCGAACCTTGTCTCACGGTGAGCGCCGATGGAACTGATCGACACCTTCTTCAACTGGGGCATCCTGGTCCGATCGTTTCCGATCCTGATCCGCGGTCTTGGCAACACCATTCTGCTCGGCTGCGCGGCGATCATCTTCGGCACGATCGGCGGGCTGGCGATCTGCCTGGTGCGGCTCTACGCGCCGAAGCCGCTCAGGCGGCTGGCGACGCTCTATATCGACATGTTCCGCGCGCTTCCGATCCTGGTGGTGCTGATCCTGATCTACTACGCCCTGCCCTTCATCGGCATCCGCCTGTCGTCCTTCGTCTCGGCAGCACTTGCGCTGTCACTGGTGTTGGCGGCCTTCACGGCGGAAGTCTGCCGCGCCGGCATCGAGAACATTCCGAAGGGCCAGTTCGAGGCGGCGTCGGCGCTCGGCCTGCCCTTTTGGGTCGCCATGCGCAAGGTGATCCTGCCGCAAGCGATCCGCGTCGTCATTCCGCCGCTCACCAGCAACTGCGTCTCGGTGTTCAAGGACACCGCGCTCGCCTCGGTGGTGGCGATGCCGGACCTCTTGAAGCAGGCGACCGACGCGCAGGCGCTGATGGCCAATCCGACGCCGCTGATCGGCGCGGCGATCATCTATCTCGCCTTCCTGTGGCCGCTGGTGCGGCTGGTCGGCTACCTCGAAGAGCGCGGCAAAGCCCGGTCCGCGCACTGATCCCCTTAGAATGACCTCGATTAGCTGAAGGAGACTCCCGTGAACCAGCACCATGTTTCGAAGGCGCAGGAGAGCGCCGCTTCGTTCCCGGTCGAGAAGATCCGCGCCATGTTCCCGGCGCTCCGGCAGGCCGGCGACTTCATCTTCATGGACAACGCCGCCGGTGCGCAGATCCCGCAAAGCGTGCTCGACGCGGTGACCAGCCATCTGGTGGCGCACAACGTGCAGCGCGGCGGCCGCTACGGCCGCAGCGTCACCGTCGACCAGTCCGTCGCCGAAGCGCGTGAGAGCGTGGCGGTTTTGATCAACGCCTACAGCCCGTCCGAAATCTGCTTCGGCATGAACGCCACCTCGTTCATCCGCCTTGTCAGCCTCGGCATCGGCCAGATGCTTTCGGAACGCGACGAGATCGTCGTCACCGACATGGACCATGACGCCAACATCGCCACGTGGTTGGCGCTGGAGCAGGCCGGCGCCAGGTTCAAATGGTGGCGCATGCGCGAGGACGGCAATCTGCATGTCGACGACCTCAAGCCGCTGATGTCGGACCGCACCCGGCTCGTCGCCTGCACGGTGACCGCGCACTCGATCGGTTCGATTGTCGATGTCGCTTCGGTCGCCAAGATCGCGCATGCGGCAGGCGCGGAAGTGTTCCTCGACTGCGTGCACTACGGGCCGCACGGGCTGATCGACGTGCAGGCCTGGGACTGCGACTATCTCGTCTGCTCAGGCTACAAGAATTTCTCGCCGCATATGGGTTTTCTCTGGGGCCGCTTCGAAACGCTGAAGCGGCTGCCGACCTTCCGCGAGGACTTCATCCCGGATGAGCCGCCCTACAAGGTCGAGGCCGGCACCTTCATTTACGAGAATGTCTCCGGCATCGACGCAGCGGTGCGCTACCTGGAGTCGATCGGCCGCAATTTCTTGGCCGAGAACAACCGCTCGCGCCGCGACAACATCGTCGCCGGCATGAACGCCATCCGCGAGTACGAGCTGACGCTGGCGCGCGAGATGATGAAGGTGCTGAAGGCCTGCGGCGCGACAATTTACGGCGTCGCCGACGAGGCGTGTATCCATGAGCGCGTGCCGACCTTCTGCTTCAACATCGGCACACTGTCGCCGCAAAGGATCGTCGAGGAGATGGCGGCCTTGCAGATCGGCATCCGCGACGGCCATATGTACGCGCCACGGCTGATGAAGCGGCTGAACCTGTCGATGGACAGCGGCGCGATCCGCGCCTCGCTGGTGCACTACAACACGGTCGAGGAAGTGCACCGCTTCGGTGAAGCGCTGCGGGCGATCATTGCGAAGCTGGCGTGACGCCCGGACGTCTGGTTCGAGCCTTACGCCGCCTTCTTCGCCAGCCTTGCCTTGATGCTTGCCACGTCGGCGCGCGGCGTCGCGGCGAAGAGCGTCTTGGTGTAGCTGTGCTTGGGGTCCGAGAAGACCTCGTCGCGCGAGCCGTATTCGACCGCCTCGCCGAAATACATCACCATGACGTCGTCGGCGATGTAGCGCACCACCGACAGATCGTGGCTGATGAAGACATAGGTCAGCTTGAACTCGTCCTGCAGGTCGGCGAGCAGGTTGAGCACCTGCGCCTGCACCGAAAGATCGAGCGCCGAGACCGGCTCGTCCAGCACCAGCAGGCTCGGGTTCAGCATCAGTGCGCGGGCAATGGCGATGCGCTGGCGCTGACCGCCGGAGAACATATGCGGATAGCGGTTGTAGTGCTCGGGGCCGAGGCCGACCTTCTTCAGCATGTTCATCGCCAGGTCGCGACGTTCCTCGGCCGGCTTGTCGGTATTGATCAGCAGCGGCTCGCCGAGCACGTCGCCGATCTTTTGACGCGGGTTGAGCGACCCGTAGGGATTCTGGAAGACGATCTGCACCTTGCGGCGCATTTCCTTGGTCAATCCGTCCTTGGCGATGTCGACCTTGTTGCCGTCGATGAACAAATCGCCGGCGGTCGCAGGATCGATCAGCGTGATGATGCGAGCGAGCGTGGACTTGCCGCAGCCGCTTTCGCCAACGATGGCGAGCGTCTTGCCCTTATCGACGCTGAAGGAGACGCCCTTCACCGCATGCACCGTGCGCGCGGGGCGGAACAGGCCGCCGCCGACATGGTAGTCGCGTTTGATGTTCTTGCCTTCGACAACCTTGGTCATGCGCCGGCTCCGGTCATGCACTGGCTTCTGGGGGCGCCGGCTCGAACAGCATGTCGGAGACGGTCGGCAGCCGGTCGCCGACGGCGTTCTCCGGCAGCGCCGACAGCAGCGCGCGCGTGTAGTTGCTCTTGGGGTTCTCAAACAGCGACAGCACGTCGGCCTCTTCCATCTTGCGGCCCTTGTACTGGACGATGACGCGATCGGCGGTCTCGGCGACCACGCCCATATTGTGGGTGATCATGATCAGGCCCATGCCGTATTTGGCCTGCAGCGACACAAGCAGGTCGAGAATTTGCTTCTGGATGGTGACGTCGAGCGCGGTGGTCGGCTCGTCGGCGATCAGCAGGTTCGGATTGCAAGCAATGGCCATCGCGATCATGACGCGCTGGCATTGGCCGCCCGACATCTGATGCGGGAAGGAGTTGAGCCGCTCGGCCGGCTCCGGGATGCCGACCTGCTTCAACAACTCGATGGCGCGCGCCCGGCGCTGTGCGCGATCCATGCCGAGATGGAAGCGCAGCACTTCCTCGATCTGAAAGCCGACGGTGAAGCAAGGGTTGAGACTGGCGATCGGCTCCTGGAAGATCATGGCAATGTCCTTGCCGATGATCTTGCGGCGCTCGGCCGGACCCATCTTGAGGAGATCGCGGCCGCCGAACGTCATGCGGTCGGCGGTGACAGTGGCGGGCCAGGGGCACAAACCCATAACCGCC
>NZ_RZSN01000152.1:0-14472 GCF_003997315.1 Mesorhizobium sp. M1A.F.Ca.IN.020.04.1.1 | reverse complement strand
CGTTACGACATCAAGACCGGCACCTTCGCGCCGGTCTTCTTCCATTCGGCCGGCGCCCTTTTGCACGAACCTCATCCATCGGCCAAGCATCGCTTTTCCAAACAGTTGGCTACGGAAAGGCGCGCAGAGACGAAGGCCCGAAATCGGGACGAGGACGCCGCTTTGGTCCTGCAGCTACTTGACCATTGATCGTTGCAGCCCAGTGCCGGCGATTTCTCCGGGGCTGCTTTCGAAGTCGAAGAGCCTTTGGGTCGCAAGCGCCGCGGCGCCACGCGCCCAGGAATCGTCTGCCCAATCGGGTGTAATCGGTGGCGGGTTCCACATGGCATAACGCTTCAATGCATCGCGCATTGGCCCGAACAGATAGTCGCCAAAGGTGACGGCTTCGCCCCCGCCGACAATCACTTCCGGATCGATGATATTGCAGAAACCGCCCAGGTATCGTCCAATCCCCTCGCCTGCCTCCTGCAGCAGGTCTATGGCTGCCCGGTCTCCAGTCTTGGCCGCGTTCAGCATGTCGTGGCGCGTCACTTCACCAGCGAGTCGCCTGGCCTCCTTCCATCGCCGCACCAGGGCCGGTTCCGAGAAGAAGGTCTGCAGGCAACCGCGCCTGCCACACTCGCATGGCGGCCCGTTCGGATCGTATGTCGAGTGACCCATCTTGCCCGCGGCGCCATTCGCGCCGTGATGGACAGAGCCATCGATGACCACCGCGCAGCTGATGCCGGCCCCGATGGCCAGGGCCCCGACGGTGCGATGATGCCGGCCAAGTCCGAACAATTGTTGCGCGAGCGCAAATGCGTTGGTGTCGTCGTCCGCCCAGACGGGTACGCGCACGCGTTCGGCAAGCATCGCAGCGATCGGCACATCGGCCCAATTGAACCGGTGGCTCAACCGGCAGACACCGTTATCGATGACGCCTGGTACAGCGATGCCGATCCCGCTGAGCTGGGCGCCTGTCGGTGCCCTGCGGTCGGAAACCAGCTCCTCGACTGCCGAGGCGCAGGCCTCCACCGTACTTTGTGGCGACAGATCGGGGACAACGACCTGCTTCGTAACAAGTGGAGTCGTGGCAAGATCGGTCAGCACACAATCGATGCCGCCTACCTTCAGCTTGAGCCCGGCCACAAGCCTGCCGGCGTAGTTTATATTGATCGGGATAGGTCGACGTCCCGGCGCGCCAAGACTCGCCTCCCCTTCCACCAGAATATTTTCCTCGAGCAATTCAGACACGACGAACGTCACCGCCGCGGGGCTGAGGCCCGTAACAGAGGCGATTTCGGCGCGGCTTATAGCACCTTGCCTTCGCAGCAGGTTCAGGATCAGCCGCCGGTTGATCGCGCGGGCCGTTTGCTGATCGCCTTTGAGCTTCATTCCTGCCCCATAATTAATTTTGTAAATTAAGTATTGACCATGCTGACATCCATACGCTACGAATTCGCATGGTTCAATTGGAATCCGGCTGTTCTCAGGGAGGAGATAGAAGCCATGACCGCCGACTTTTCCGCGTTAACCACAACAAGGCGCCGTTTCCTCAAGGGCACTGGCGCGGCACTCGCCGCTTCGGCGACTGGTCTTTGCCTCCCGGCCTTGGCGCAGGCTCAGGAAATCACCATCATTTCCAACCTCAGCAATGTCGAGCAACGCCAGATCCTGCAGCGGCTGGCGAGCGAGTATGAGGCAAAATCAGGCGCCAAGATCGTCATCAACAACATGGACCACGAGGCCCATAAGACGGCAATCCGCAGCTATCTTGTCGTCGGCGCTCCGGACATCTGCTTCTGGTTTTCCGGCAACCGCATGAAGGCCTTCGTCAACAAGGGCCTTTTTGACGACATCTCCGATCTGTTCGCCAAGGAGAACTACAAAAGCGTACTCGGCGCCACCACAAGCGCGGTCACCGTCGACGGCAAGCAGTATGGCCTGCCGATGGGAGGTCTTCTCTGGGGCCTCTTCTATCGCAAGGACGTCTTCGCCGAAAAAAATTGGTCGCCGCCCAAGACCTGGAACGACTTCCTCGCCTTCGGCGAGGCGGCAAAGTCCGCGAAGATGATCCCGATCAGCATGGGCACGAAGGAGCTTTGGCCGGCGGGTGGCTGGTTCGACCACATGAACCTGCGCATCAACGGGCTCGACAAGCACATCGCGCTGATGGACGGCAAAGTTCCTTACACCGATCCGATGCTGACGCCAGTCTTCGACAAATGGAACGATCTGATCAAGGCGGCCTTCTTCTCGCCGAGCCACAGTTCGTTCGGATGGGAGCAGGCGGGTGCTGCCCTAGCGCAAAAGAAGGCGGCAATGATGGACCTGGGCGGCTTCGTTCGATCCGCCTTTCCGGAAGCGGATTTGCCTCAGCTTGCCTACGCGCCATTTCCCGAGATCGTTCCCGGCGTCGCCCGCTACGAGGATTTTTCGGTCAACTCCATCCACGTTCCGGCGAATGCGAAGAACAAGCAGGGTGCGCGCGACTTCCTCGCCTATTTCTACAAGCCGGAAAATCTGGGCGCATTCCTCGCCGCCGAAGGCGCCATCCCGCCTCGCAACGACTGCCCGCCAAGCAAGGACCCGCTGGTCAATGCTGCGGTCGAGGAACTGAAGAAAGTGGTTGGAACATCGCAATATTACGATCGCGACACCGATCCGGACATGGCCCAGGAAGGGATGGCGGGGCTGCAGGAATTCATGGTCAAGCCTGAGCGACGTGAGCAGATCCTCAAGCGCCTCGAAAAAACCCGCAAGAGAATCTTCGGTTGATCCTCCCTAGCTGACGGGCGCCGCCTTTCGGCGGCTCCCGGCTCTCTTTTTTCGGATGGAACGCCATGCCTCCTGTCTGGCGCAGAAATCGTCATTGGTTGACGCCGGTACTTTTCCTGCTGCCGGGCCTCATCCTGTTCGGCTCGGTGATCCTTGCCGCCTCCATCGAGACGGTCTGGATTTCGCTGCACGACTGGGATGGGATTGGCGCCAAGACCTGGGTCGGGCTCGCCAACTATGTCGAACTGGCCGACGATCCGCAGTTCTACGTCTCGCTCAAGAACAACGTAATCTGGCTGCTGATCTTCATGCTGGCGCCGCCGATCGGCCTGGCGCTTGCGCTGATCGTGAATCAGCAGATCCGCGGCATGCGCATCCTCAAGTCGCTGTTCTTCGTGCCGCTTGTGCTGGCGACCGTCACCGTCGGTGTCGTGTTCGGATGGGTCTATGATCCAAACTTCGGGTTGCTGCAGCTTCTCTTCGGCGCCTTTGGCGGTACCGCCCCGGCGCTGCTTTCAGACGAGACCTTCGTCACCTTCGCGGTAGCCGCCGCCGGTCTGTGGCCACAGATCGCGTTCTGCATGATCCTGTTCCTGGCGGGCCTGAACAGCCTCAACGACGATCTGATCGCCGCCGGACGCGTCGACGGTGCGCGCGGCTGGCGCATGTTGCGCCATGTCGTCCTGCCGCAACTGTCGCAGGTCGGCTTCATCGCCATCGCGGTGACGGTGATCGGTGCGCTGCGCTCCTTCGACATGATCGCGGTCATGACCAGTGGCGGCCCCTATGGCTCGTCCACCGTGCTCGCCTACCAGATGTATCAGGAGTCGATCTTTTCCTACCGCTTTGGCTACGGCGCCGCGATCGCCACCGTGCTGTTCGTGATCATGATCGTCTTCATCGCCTGGTATCTCAGTGGCCTCATCAAGGCCGAGCGGAGCAACGCCTGATGTACCCGCGCCCCATTCCCGAAAACGCCAGGATCCAGCGAGCCCTCTATCTAGGTGGTGTAACCCTGGTCGTGATCCTGTGGCTGCTGCCTCTGCTCGCCGTGATGCTGACCTCGATCCGTTCCAACGAGGAGCTGATGGCCGGCAACTATTGGGGCTGGCCGCAGAAATTCAGCCTGATCGACAACTACAAGGCGGTTTTCGACCAGACCGCCATGCTGCGCTTTTTCCTCAACAGCCTGCTGATCACCATCCCATCCGTCATCGGCGTTCTCATCCTGTCGACACTGACCGGCTTCGTCTTGTCGCGCTACCCGTTCCGTGGCTCCAACCTCATCTTCGCCCTCTTCGTCGGCGGCAATTTCCTGCCGGCGCAGATCATGATGATCCCGGTCCGCGACCTGATGGTGAGGCTGGGTCTCTACGACACCGTCTATGCGCTGATCGTTTTCCACATTGCCTTCCAGACCGGCTTCGCCACGCTTTTCATGCGCAACTTCATCGCCGCTCTCCCGGGCGAACTGTTCCAGGCGGCGCGCGCCGAAGGCGCCTCGCCGTTCCAGACATTGCGCCACGTGGTTATTCCGCTGGTCCGGCCTGCACTGGCGGCACTCGCGATCCTCACCTTCACCTTCGTCTGGAACGACTATTTCTGGGCGATCGTCCTTACCCAGAGTGATGCGGTCAAACCCGTTACCGCAGGCCTGAACAATCTGCGCGGCGAATGGACATCGGCCTGGAACATCGTCTCGGCGGCCACGATCTTCGTCGCCCTGCCCCCGGTCGTGATGTTCTTCATGATGCAGAAGCACTTTGTCGCCGGCCTCACCATGGGAGCCGTCAAGGGATGATCCGCCGCGAACCCTGCCGCACCCGACACGCACGGAAAGGCGCCTCGATATGAGCAGCGTGGAATTGCGAAAAGTCGACAAGCACTATGCCGGCTACCATGCCCTGAAGACGGTCGACCTGACGATCGAAAAGGGCGAGTTCGTCGTCATGGTCGGCCCCTCCGGCTGCGGAAAGTCGACATTGCTGAAGACGATCGCCGGGTTGGAAACCATCAACTCCGGCCACATCGTGATCAACGGGCGAGACGTCACCAGGGAAGAACCCGGCGACCGCGGCATCGCAATGGTCTTCCAGTCCTATGCACTCTACCCACACATGACCGTGGCCGAGAACATGGGCTTCGGCCTGCGGATGGCCCACCGGCCCAGGACCGAGATCGACGCCGCCGTCAAACGCGCAGCACGGATCCTGCGTCTGGAGGAGCAGCTCGACAAGCGACCGAAGCAATTGTCGGGCGGACAGCGCCAGCGCGTCGCGATCGGCCGCGCGATCACCCGCTCTCCCGAGGTGTTCCTGTTCGATGAGCCGCTGTCGAACCTCGATGCCGCGCTGCGCACTCAGATGCGAGTGGAACTTTCGAGCCTGCACGCGCAGCTTGGATCGACGATGATCTACGTCACCCACGACCAGGTCGAGGCGATGACCATGGCCAACCGGATCGTAGTCCTCAACAAAGGCCGGATCGAGCAGGTCGGCTCGCCGCTGGAACTCTACGCCAACCCTGCCAACATTTTCGTCGCGGGCTTCCTCGGCGCGCCGCGCATGAATTTCATCGAAGCGAAAGCAGTGAGCGTCGGCGCATCCAGCGTCTCGGTAGCCGCCGCCGGCCTCCCTGCCATTACCTTGGATGGCATCGACGCCGGCGGCCTTTCGGCTGGTGATGCCGTGACCATCGGCATCCGGCCGGAGGCCCTGCGTGTCGCCGAGCCAAGCGACGGCGCAATGCCGGCCTTCTCCAGCCAGGTGCGTCTGGTCGAGCAGCTGGGGCGCGAAACCGTCCTCTACGTCGACGCCTCTCCGCTTCAGACGACCAATTCCGACAGCGGAACCGGCAATTTCACGCTTCAGCTCAACAAGGTTTCTACCGTCGCGGTCGGCGCCGCGTTGCGAGCAGGGTTCGAAACCGGCGACGCCTACCTCTTCGGCCCGGATGGCCGCACGCTCACGCCAAGAAAACCCGTCGCCTCAATCTGAACCTCGAAATTTCGAAAGTCCCATACGCATGAACCGCAAAGAGCCCGCTCCGCTATCCGTATGGCGGCCCCTCAATCTTGACCGCTTTCTGCTCGGAGCACCTCATTACCCCGAACATGTCGACGAAGGCTGCTGGCAGCGTGACGCCGAGCGCATGGCTGCCGCCGGCGTCAACACAGTGCGTATGGGAGAGTTCGCCTGGCACATTTTCGAGCCCCGCGAAGGCAAGTTCGAGTTCGGCCTGTTCGATCGCGCGATCGAACTTCTCGGCCGCGCGGGGATCGACACGATCATGTGCACGCCGACAGCCACCCCTCCCCGCTGGCTCACCGTCAACTATCCCGAAGTGCTGCGCGTTGACATGAACGGGCGGGCCTCAAGCCACGGATCGCGCCAGCATGCCGACACCACAAGCCCGGTATTCCGCGCCCACAGCCGCCGCATCACCCGCGCCATGGCCGAGCATTATCGGCACAACCCGCGTGTGATCGGCTGGCAGACGGACAACGAGCTCAACACCACGGTGTCGGAATCGTTCGCGCCTTCGACAAGGCTGGAGTTCCAGAAATACCTGCAGAAGGCCTACGGCACCATTGAGGCGTTGAACTTCGCCTGGGGCGGCCACTTCTGGGCGACGGCCTACGACGATTTCTCGCAGATCGACCTGCCGAGACCGCTCATGCCGTCCTACCCCAGCCCCGGCCACGTGCAGGACTACCATCGCTTTCTGGCCGCCGCGACCGCGGCCTTCCAACACGACCAGGTCGAGATCCTGCGCGCCGCCAATCCGGACTGGTTCATCTTCCACAATCTTGGCCAGCTTGCCGACATCGACTTCCGCGGTCAGTTCGGACAGGACCTCGATTTCATCGGCTTCGACATCTATCCGATGCTCTATGACGAGATGCGCCGAACCGGCGGGCATGCCGCGACCCAGGCCCTCCATCTCGACATATGCCGCGCCTATTCCGGCAACTTCATCGTTCCGGAGCAGGCCTCAGGCTTCGGCAGCCAGCCCGGCTTCTCGACGATGACGCCGGAGCCCGGCGAGATGCGTCGCATGGCCATGACCTCGGTGGCGCGCGGCGCCGACGGTGTCATGTTCTTTCGTTGGCGTCCCGCGCATTTCGGCGCCGAGATCTACTGGATGGGCGTCATCGATCACGACGACGTGCCGCGCCGCCGCTATGACGAGGCAGGCCGCTTCTTCCATGAGATCGCCGCCGCGAAGGAGCAGATTCTTGGCACCGCAGTGCGCATGGACCTCGGCATCGCCGGCGCGGACTTCGACAACCAGGAGGCTCACAAGACCTATCCGATCGGCCTCCCCAGTCCGCTCGAAGACGCGACGCTGCTTCATCGCCACTGCTATCAGAACGGCATTGCATGCGGGTTCATTCATCCCGAAGACGATCTTTCGCGGCTCAAGGCGCTCTACGTCCCGCATTGGGTGATGTGGAAGGATGAATGGAACGAGGCTGTTGAAACATTCGTCCGCAACGGCGGTACGCTGATCCTATCGGCATTGAGCGGGACGAGGGACGAGAACAACCACATCATTCGCGAGCAGGCGCCCGGCAAGGCCCTTGCAGCCCTGAGCGGCGTCAGGGTGGCGGAGTTCGGCCGCGTCGTTCCCGAAGGCGGCAGCGGCCTGTTTCCGCTGTTTCGTCCGGCTCCGTTGGGCGCCTATGCACCGCCGCCGCTCCCGGCCTCGTCCGCGGAACGCAAATACCTGTTCACCCTTGGCAATGAAGAATTCCAGGCTGCGCATTTGTACGAGGTGCTTGATGTAGCGCCTGACACCGAGGTGCTCGGCATCTGGTCGAACCGCTTCGCCGCCGGCTCTCCGGCAATTACCGCCCGCAAGGTTGGGCAAGGTCGGGTTGTCTATGTCGGCACGTATCTCACGCCGCAACTGACGGAGAAGCTTGTCGATGTCGTGCTGGCCAAAGCCGGTATAGCGCCTTTGCTGCCCGACCTGCCTGCCGGGGTGGAGGTCTCTGTCAGGGAAGCCGACGACCGCCGGCTGATGTTCGTGCTGAACACCACGGAAGTCGCCGTGATCGTACCCAACGTCCCAAAGGGCCTCGACCTGCTGACGGGCAAGGCCGTTGAAGGAACGCTGCAACTCGACCCTTACGGCTGCGCAATAATTCGGTCCTGAACAAATCGAACCAGCGTCCGTAGACGCCGAGCAGATGCTCTTCGAGGCGAAAAATGCGTTCTTCAATCCGCCGCCACAAGGGATTCGCAAAAGCGTTTCCTTGGCGGATGACAAGTGGGCCCCGACTGCCAGCTCGACGCGCGCAAGGTCGTGGCTCAATGGGCGTCGATGTAAGAGATGCTCGATCAAAGCTGCGTGGCTGCGCCCCTTCTCGTCGCTTGTTCGAGGCTGGAGAAGTCATGAAGTCGAGTTGACAGGATAGCGTCGCATCGTCCAACCTAGGCGCCTCACCAGGGGAGTCCCGGCAAGGGGCTGAGATACTGCTAATAGCGCGCAGTGACCCGTTGAACCTGATCCAGTTCATACTGGCGTAGGGACGGTGCGAGGCTTCGCGGGTCGGCAATCCGGCTTCGGCATTCGGGCAGTGCCCGCATCCTAAGCGAAGCGTCACTTCCTCCTCATCGCGTGGACTGGGTCTCCGTGCACTCGAGCAAGGAGGCTCACTCATGAATGCCCACACCCCGACCGTCACCGTCGGCGAATTGCCCGCTTCGAAGAAGGTCCACAAACCCGGTCAGCTCCACCCGGAGCTGCGGGTGCCGATGCGCGAGATCTCGGTCCACCCGAGCGCCGGCGAGCCGCCGGTCACGGTCTATGACTCGTCCGGTCCCTACACGGACACCGCGATGAAAACCGACATCGAGCGTGGCTTGCCACGGCTGCGCGAGGCATGGATCGAGGCGCGCAGAGACGTGGAGCGCTACGAGGGCCGCACGATCAAGCCGGAAGACAACGGCTTCGTCTCAGCCGATCGCCTGACGCCGGAATTCCCGGTTCGCAACAGACCGTTGCGCGCGGCCGGCGGCCGCGCCGTCACACAGCTCGCCTATGCGCGCGCCGGCATCATCACGCCTGAGATGGAGTTCGTCGCCATCCGCGAGAACCTCGGCCGTGAGCAGTTGCGTTCGAAAGTTCAACGTGATGGCGAAAGCTTCGGCGCCGCGATCCCCGACTTCGTCACGCCGGAATTCGTGCGCGACGAGGTGGCGCGCGGCCGCGCCATCATCCCGTCCAACATCAACCACCCGGAAAGCGAGCCGATGATCATCGGCCGCAATTTTCTGGTCAAGATCAACGCCAATATCGGCAACTCCGCCGTCACCTCATCGATGGCCGAAGAGGTCGAGAAGATGGTGTGGGCGATCCGCTGGGGCGCCGATACGGTAATGGACCTCTCGACCGGGCGCAACATCCACAACATCCGCGAATGGATCGTGCGCAATTCGCCGGTGCCGATCGGCACGGTGCCGATCTACCAGGCGCTGGAGAAAGTCGGCGGCGTCGCCGAGGAACTGACCTGGGAGGTGTTCCGCGACACCCTCATCGAGCAGGCCGAGCAGGGCGTGGACTATTTCACGATCCATGCCGGCGTGCGCCTGCCCTATATCCCGCTGACCGTCGACCGCGTCACCGGCATCGTGTCGCGCGGCGGCTCGATCATGGCCAAGTGGTGCCTGCATCACCACCAGGAGAGTTTTCTCTACGAGCATTTCGAGGAGATCTGCGACATCGCCCGGGCCTATGACGTGGCGTTCTCGCTCGGCGACGGCCTTCGCCCCGGCTCGATCGCCGATGCCAATGACGCGGCCCAGTTCGCCGAGCTGGAAACGCTCGGAAAGCTCACCAAGATCGCCTGGTCCAAGGACTGCCAGGTGATGATCGAGGGCCCCGGCCACGTGCCGATGCACAAGATCAAGCAAAACATGGACAAGCAGCTCGCGGTTTGTGGCGAAGCGCCGTTCTACACGCTCGGGCCGCTCACCACCGACATAGCGCCCGGCTACGACCACATCACATCGGGCATCGGCGCGGCGATGATCGGCTGGTTCGGAACGGCGATGCTCTGCTACGTCACGCCGAAGGAGCATCTCGGCCTGCCCGACCGCGACGACGTCAAGACCGGCGTCATCACCTACAAGATCGCAGCCCACGCCGCCGACCTCGCCAAGGGCCATCCAGCCGCCAAAATCAGGGACGACGCGCTGTCGCGGGCGCGCTTCGAGTTCCGGTGGGAAGACCAGTTCAACCTGTCGCTCGATCCGGAGACGGCGCGCGCCTTCCACGACGAAACCCTGCCGAAGGAGGCGCACAAGGTGGCGCATTTCTGCTCCATGTGCGGCCCCAAATTCTGCTCGATGCGGATCTCGCACGACATCCGCGCGGAAGCGCAGAAGGAAGGGCTCGCGGCCATGGCGGCGAAGTACCGCGACGGCGGCGATCTCTACATGCCTGTCGACAGCACCCCCGAGCGCACGGACACGCCATGAAGGTGCTCATTCGCGGCGCTGGCGTCGCCGGATTGACACTCGCGCACGAGCTGGCAACGCGCGGCGCCGATGTGACCGTGGTCGAGAAACGCCTCGAGATCGCCGGCAATGCCTCTTGGCACGCTGGCGGCATGCTCGCGCCCTGGTGCGAGCGCGAGAGCGCCGAGGAGACCGTGCTGACGCTCGGACGCGACGCAGCCGATTGGTGGGACGCCGCCTTGCCCGGCCATGTCTCGCGCCAGGGCACGCTGGTGCTGGCGTCTGCCCGCGATGCCGGCGAACTCGACCGGTTCGGCCGCCGCACATCCGGTTTCAGGCAGTTGGACGCCAGCCAAATCGCGGCACTCGAGCCGGCGCTCGACGGCCGGTTTGGACGCGGTCTGTTCTTCGCTGAGGAAGCGCATCTCGACCCGCGCAAGGCGCTGCTTTCCCTGCGCGACAAGCTGCGCGGGATGGGCGCGCGCGTCGAGTTCGGCCGCAGCTCGGCGCCCGCATCTCAGGATATCGAGGTGGATTGCACCGGCAGCGGTGACAGGCGACCGGAACTGCGCGGCGTGCGCGGCGAGATGCTTATGCTGCGAACGGGCGAGATCTCGCTGGCCCGGCCAGTGCGGCTGCTTCATCCGCGCATCTCGGTCTATGTAGTGCCCCGCGCGGAAAACCTGTTCATGGTCGGCGCGACGATGATCGAATGCGATGCCAAAGGCCCGATCACCGCGCGCTCGACCATGGAGCTGCTCGGCGCCGCCTATGCGCTGCATCCGGCCTTCGGCGAAGCCGAGCTGGTCGAAACCGGTGTTGGCGTGCGTCCCGCATTCACCGACAACTTGCCTCGCGTCGAGCGCGACGGGGGGAATATTCGCATCAACGGCCTCTACCGCCACGGCTTCCTGCTCGCGCCGGCCATGGCGCGGCGGGCAGCCGACCTCATCCTGGAATCCTGGAGCAAAGGAGTTTGCCCTTGAAGCTCACCGTTAACGGCCAAGCCCATGAAGTCGCGGCGGAAACGCTTGCCGCGCTGCTCAGCGAACTCGATTTCCAAGGCGGCTGGCTGGCAACCGCGCTGAACGGTGACGTCGTACCGGCCAGGGAGCGCGACCGCTGCCGGCTCAAAGATGGCGACCGCATCGAAATCCTTTCACCGATGAAGGGAGGCTGATCCATGCTCGAGTTCTATGGACAGAAACTCGCGTCCCGCCTTCTGCTGGGCACCGCGCTTTACCCCTCGCCTGCCGTCATGGCGGAGGCGGTGAAAGCGTCCGGCACGGAGATCGTCACCGTGTCGCTCCGCCGCGAAACCTCGGGCGGCAAAGCCGGCGGCCAGTTCTGGTCGCTTGTCCAGTCGCTCGGCGTTCGCGTGCTGCCCAACACCGCCGGCTGCCACTCGGTGGTGGAAGCGGTCACCACGGCGCGGATGGCGCGCGAGGTGTTCGGCACTGACTGGATCAAGCTCGAAGTGATCGGCAACCACGATACGCTGCAGCCCGACGTATTCGGATTGGTGGAAGCCGCAAGGATCCTTGCCTCTGAAGGCTTCGAGGTGTTTCCCTACACGACCGACGACCTCATCGTTGCCGAGCGCCTGCTCGACGCCGGCTGCAGGCTCTTGATGCCCTGGTGCGCGCCGATCGGCTCCGCACGCGGGCCGCAGAACCCCGATGCGCTGCGAAGCCTGCGCGGCCATTTCCCCGGCATTCCGCTGATTGTCGATGCTGGCATCGGCCGGCCCTCGCATGCCGCGGCCGTGATGGAGCTCGGCTACGACGCGGTGCTGCTCAACACCGCCGTCGCCAGGGCCGGCGATCCCGTTGCCATGGCGGCGGCCTTCGGCAAGGCGGTCGAGGCCGGCCGCGAGGCCTATTGCGCCGGCCTGCTCGAGCCGCGCGACATGGCCGTTCCCTCCACCCCCGTCATCGGCATGGCAGCATTCTCATGAAGCTCGATCCGTTTTACCTGATCGTCCATTCCGCCGCTTGGATCGAACGTCTGGTGCCGCTCGGCGTGAAGCTGGTGCAGCTGCGCATTAAGGACCAGGACGAAGCTTCGCTGCGCCGAGAAATTCGCGCCTCGAAGGCAGTCTGTGACAGCCGCGGCTGCCAGCTCATCGTCAACGATTACTGGCGTGTTGCGATCGAGGAAAATTGCGATTTCGTTCACCTCGGCCAGGAAGATCTGGCGGAGGCTGATGTGAAGGCGATCCGCAGGGCGGGCGTGAGGCTGGGCCTCAGCACCCACGACGGCGCCGAACTCGAAACAGCGCTCCAAGCCGAGCCGGACTATGTCGCGCTCGGACCGATCTACCCGACCATTCTCAAGGCGATGAAATGGGCTCCGCAGGGGCTGGACCGCATCGCCGCCTGGAAGCAGCGCTTAGGCGATATTCCGCTTGTGGCCATCGGCGGGCTCACCGTCGAGCGCGTTGCCGGTGTCTTCGCCCACGGCGCCCAAAGTGCGGCGGTCGTCACCGACATCGCCCGCAACACGCACCCCGAGGCGCGGACAGCTGAATGGCTGGCGGCGACAGCCCAATGGCGTTGACGCCGCATGTGCTGATCGTCGCCGGCTGCGATTCAAGTGGCGGCGCGGGAACAGCCCGAGACGTCGAGACCGTATCCGCCTTTGGACTGCGCAGTTGCCTCGCCGTCACGGCCGTGACCGTCCAGACGCACTCGGCCGTCGAACACATCGAGCAGATGCCGCCGCAGCTTATCGCCGCCCAGATGCGCGCTGCCTTTGCTGCCAATCCGGTCGCAGCGGTCAAGATCGGCATGCTGGGGACCGCGGCAGCCATTGAGGCGGTCGGCTCTGTCCTGGCGGCCCATCCGAAGGTGCCGGTGGTCCTCGACCCTGTGCTTGCCTCGACCTCGGGACGCGGGTTGCTGGAGGACGATGCCGTCGACGTGTTGCGCCGTGATCTGATGCCGCTCTGCCGGCTCGTGACCCCCAACCTGATCGAGCTCGCAAGGTTGGTGGGAGCAGACCCTGCGAAGGACGAAGAAGGCGCGTGCGTTCAAGGCGAGGACCTGTTGGCGACGGTGCGGACCGCCGTGCTCGTCAAGGGCGGGCACGCGCACGGAGATCAAGCGAATGACGTTCTCATGCAGCCGGACCGTCGCGCAGTTCGGGTCGAAGCGCCTCGCGTCCATCGGGGGATGCGTGGCACCGGCTGCGTGCTGTCCAGCGCCATCGCAGCATCGTTAGCTCAAGGTCTGCCGTTGGAGGCGGCGGTACGGGGCGCCAAGACCTATGTTCTTGAACTCCTTCGTGGGGCGCGATGACGTTGAACGGGCGAGCGCAATGCGCATCTTGACCGATTCCCAGGAGGTCAGAGGCGCATGCCCTCCAGGTCCGAGCCGGCGATCTAACAAACCTTGGAGGTCAATGGCATCAACTCGTTACCGTCTGCTATTCACCTCGCTTCATAAGATGCTGCCCCAACAATCTGGAGCAGCGGCCGGAAGCGAGCGGTAACAAGTGGCGGCCCCGAGTTTGGCCTCCAGCATGGGCATGCAGCGCCAGTGTAGGCTTGTGTCGTCCGGGCAATGGTGGTTAGTCACTCGATGGTGCTGCGCCTCCAACTTGACGGGAGCAAACGCGGGGATCGCCTTTTGCCCAGCCCGTCAACGGGCCCGGAAGTTTCTGGCCTCGCTCAATTTTCGGCAACGAAATCAAAGGTTATGGTGGGCCCGGAGGGTCGTCGTTTTCGACAGGAAATCAATATGTTAGCGGGTGGTTCGCCTGCCCGTTTCCCTCGTATTCTCTCGTATGGTCTGGCGAACCGAAAGACGATGGACGAGAATAGTTACTGGCTTCGAGATATCGACGATGGAGCCCTAAGTAGCCAGCCACTTCCTCCTGGTGAATGACCGAAATGGGGCCGCTTCCTGCCTGTCCGGTTTCAGGCGGTAGCATTCGGAAAGCCGACACACTCGTTGACTGGCGCGACAGCTAAAATGCCGTTTGCCGGACACGGCAAGGATGCCGAGGGCCTCTCGGATATCGATGTGATGAATCCTTTCGCGTTCGTGTCGACAGGATACAATTATCTCGGCCGGCGGTGACAACGACAAGCATTGCGTTGCGCTCGGATACCGCTACTTCGTAAGCGCTGTTCCGACAGCACCTTTCGCGCGTGACGCTGAGGAACGATGTTCGGAGCCTTTGAGGGCTTCGACACATGACGATTTCAGAGCTTAAGCTTAAGTCCAGGGATGAAGAGCCGGTTCGC
>NZ_RZSN01000151.1:0-14546 GCF_003997315.1 Mesorhizobium sp. M1A.F.Ca.IN.020.04.1.1 | reverse complement strand
GCCAGGTGCCGTTCGGCTCTCGCTCAACGCCGCCGGTCGCGCGGCGGATCGCCTCCAGCCGCCGCACATGCGTTCGCGCAAAGCTCTCGGTGGCGGATGGGTCATGCTTCAGGTGGATATCGACGTCGTAACGGCCGCCATTCGCGGCGGCGATTTCGGCGATGGTACGATCGACCCGCCTCGGCTCGGTGTTCCTTGGCGCGACACGCACGATGCAGCCATTAGGCATCGTTTCCATCGCCTCGCCTCTACCGATGTCGATCCAATGGCTCTTACCGTCGACGGCGTCGACGATCATGTAGTGGCGGTCATTGATCTCGTCGGCCAGTCCACGCGCGACAACGCGACCGACGAGAGACTGGACGGGCTCGCCGGCTCGATCGTGGATCACCCAGTCGGCGGCACTGCGTGCAAGCCCCTTGCCGGCCAGTTCGCGGTGGATGGTCTTGATGATGTCGCCGCGTTCGCCGGTGCGGCGCAGCGTGGCTTCGAGCTCATCGTCGAGGCGCCAGGAGCCAGCGCCGACCTCCGCGGCCAGACCCATCCGCTCGAGCTTGCGCAGCCGTCCCTGGTGCAGCGTCTGGCGAATGGCGTCGGGACCGCCCGGCGAGACCAGCCCGTCATCATCACGCATGCTGAGCAGCCGACGGTCGATGCTGGTGAAGCGTTCCTGCTCCATTTCCCGGCGCAGGCGAAGCTCAATCTCGCGGTCGGTTCGCGGACCGAGATCGAGGCTGACCAGCTCGGCCGCCCGCTCGCGGATGCCAGATGAGATATATTCGCGCGCGATGACCAGGTTCTCGCCACGGTCGTCCCTGCCTCGGACGATGATGTGGCTGTGCGGGTGGCCGGTGTTGAAATGATCAACCGCGACCCAGTCGAGCTTCGTGCCGAGGTCTTCCTGCATCTGCGCCATGAGCCGCCGCGTCAGCGCCTTCAGGTCTTCATACTCGATGCCGTCTTCGGCAGCGACGATGAAGCGGAATTGGTGGCGGTCGCCGTCCGCGCGATCGATGAACGCCTTGCCGTCGACGCGGTCGCTGTCGGCGCCGTAGAGCTCGCCAGGCGCACCTTCTCGGGTGACGCCGTCGCGCTGAAGATAGCGTAGATGGGCACGCGCCCCGTCCGCGCCCTTGCCGGCGAGCTTGACGATCCGCGCCTTGACGATCACCCGGCGCTGGCGGAAGGCGGCATACCGGTCGCGCGATTTCAGCAGCGCCGCAGCCGCCCCGCCGCGCCCTGTCCGGCTGCCCGTGAAGCGACCGCCGGGCTGGGGCTGGCCGCCGGCTCGGTTGACGGCTGCCCGGACTTGACCGGCATAGCGTTTGCCTGCCTTCGAGCCGCGCGACCCGATTTTGCCGAGCTTCGGCCTGAACTCGTCATCCTTCATGCGAGCCTCCCAGACATATCAAGCAAAATCAGACACTTACACGTCCAACCCTCTTGGCACCGGCGGCAGCCTCCTGGAAAAACGATGTGCAGACAAAGATTTAACCGCCTCCTGGAGGCGGTACCTTTATCTTGCCTTACGCGCCCAGCCCCGCCAGACGCGCCCCCGTCCGCCCATGGCTAACGCACCGGCTCCTTCGGCTGCGCGCCGTCCTTGCCGAGCGGCACGAAGAGATCGCCGTTTCGCACGCCTGAGTGAACACCGTCATGAATGAAGAACAGCGACCGTCCGAGAGGAGCGATTTGCGCCTTTGGAGCGACAGATTGGCTTTCGAACGCCTCGATGTCGGCCGCCGAAACTCCGGCCGCCTTGAGTTGGTCGAGGTACTCGACGGTCTCTTCTGGCAGCGGTTTGCCACGCTTCAAATGCTCGTCGTAGCGCTCGGGACCGGCATTGTAGGCGCCAAACAGGCCAGGAAATCCGAAGCGGTCATACATGGCGCTGAGATAGGCCGTGCCGGCCAGGATATTGTCGCGCGGATCGTGGGGGTTAGGCCCAAGGCCGTGTTCGACCCGCATCTCCTCATAGGTGCCGGGCATCACCTGCATGAGGCCCATGGCGCCAGCGGGGGAGGTGATGGGGCGGCCGCCGCGCATTGTCTTGCCGCCGCTTTCGGCAGCCATGACGGCATAGATCCAGGCTTGGGGAATATGGAAGCGCCGGCTTGCTTCCGATACCAACGTCTGCCACTTTCGCAGCTGCGGACTTTGGGAGATGGCGACCGGCTCAGCGCCGGTCGAGGCGGAACAGGCGCATGGCGCAATGGCGATCATGCCCAACAAGAGGAGGGTCACTCGGTCCATAGCGGTACGAGCCTCCCGATGACATTTTGAGTGGGAACAGGCCCGAAATAGCGGCTGTCGAAGGAGCGGTTTTTGTCGCTGCCGAGCAGGAAAACCTCGTTATCCCCGAGCGCTCGGCAGCCGTTCCACCATGGCAAAGGTCGGCCTTCGGCGTCGATTTTGAGCCGGCGCGCGACGATGTCGCCGCCGATGATGATGGCGTCATTGAAGGCGCAGACATTATCGTCCGGCAGCGCTGCAAGACGTTTTGCCAGCGGCACATTGCGAGGCAGATAGCTGCGCTCGGCGGCGAGATACGCCGCGTATTCAGGCGGGCGCACGAGCACGAGATCGCCACGCGCCAGCGCTCCCGCAGCGATGCGGTAAAGGCCGATCGGCGCGCTGGCCGAGGCGTTCCAGACCAGCCAAGGGGTGGGCTTTCCCAGCGCCGTGAAGCCCAAAAGACCGAGACCGGCCGCGGCCAAGGCGACCGTCTTACGGGCTCGAACACGCCTCAGGCGGCTGCCGATCAGATGGATGGAAGGGCGCCGCCTCATGAACGGCCTCCCGTGCCGCCCTGGCCGGAACCGGCCTTGCCATCGCCGGCGGTGGAGTGCTGCGGGTGTCCTTTCGACCAATGGTCGAGTTCGTCGATGTGATAGCGGACATAGCGGCCGTGCTTGCGGAATTTCGGGCCGCCGCCCTTGAGCCGCATCTTTTCGAGCGTGCGCTGGGAGAGCCCGATATAGAAGGCGGCTTGGGCTGTGCTGAGAAACGGGCTGCCCTTTTTCGCGCGGGCCGCGCGTTCGTTTTCGTCGTCCATGATGATCCTCGTTTCGCTTCGGACAAGCGAGGGCGAGGATGGGCGAGGGAGATCGTCTCGGGGACGGGCGAAGAGTCGGGGGAGAGTTTTCGCCGCCCTTTAGGGCGGACGGGGTTTGGGTGGAACTCCTGGGAATGAGCCCCGCGCCGGGGCTGCGGCGCGAGGCTCTATCTCGGCCGGTCAGTCGGCCGGGTTCCAGATGATGGCGTAGGTGTCGTGATCGTCCTGGCCGGCGGCGCGGCCGAGATTGGCGTAGAGCTTGCGCGGTCCGAACTCCGGCGCTGCAATCGACAGGCTCACATAATCCTTGCCGGAAGTCTCGCCGGTGCGGATCCAGCCGGCGCCAACTTCGACCCCTTGCGTAAGCACCCGGAAGTCGGGATGGTTGTCGGCGCTCTTGGCCTGGTTGGGGACGATATCGATGTCGGCGCGGACGCTGAGCGTCTTGAGCTGGCCCTTGTAGGCGCCGTTTTCCTGCTTGTTGACGTAACCGATCGCGGTCATTTCGAAGTCTCCTTTTGTGGTTTCGCCGGGGACCATCCCCTGCGATGGCGCACCGTAATGGGCGCGTCAGGACCGCCTGAATCCGACAGGGCCGCAGCGACAGCGAAGGATCCGAGCGGGCAGCTTTTTTGTGAGCGAAGCGGCGCGAGGAAGCCGCCGCAGGCGGCGGGGAAAAAAGCTGATGGCGAGGGTTTCGGGCGGCCGGACCCGCCCATAGGTCGACAAGCCAGCCGCAGGGATGGTCCTTGGAGAGAGCATGGAGACCGCTCGCCAAGTGCGGTCTTTCAGCCAAGCAGGACGCCGGGATGAAACGGCCTGCAAAGATGCTGCGCCCTTATGCCGGATCGAGATCGTGCCAGCGGGTCGGGCGCCAGAGCAGACATCCGGCATGGTGCGATCTATGAAAGCAGGGCTCGCCAGCGGGAATTTGATACGCGAAGGGGCCAAAGCAAGGCTGGATGAGAAGCCGGTGCTACCTGCAGGTCCAGTGTCATGTGGCGGCGCTCGGGAAACCGCTACGCAACGTGACGCGCTCTTATGAGGCGAACAGACCGGCCCCAAAACCGATCGACCGGTGGTCGGCGCGAAACGCGTCATGCCTGTCCGAAAGCTGACAGTGGCAGAAGACGCATGTCGGGTTCCGCACAATTGACCATGCTGGATTTGTGAGGTTTTCAGGGAGAGCCATGCGTTCACTACCCAGTGAGCTTTGGCACGGCATTTGCACTTGAGATGTGGCAACACGGATCGAAGGTTGACTGCATGCACAAGCGCGAGATGAGCAATGCTCTCCTTTCCTGGAGGCTTGGCAGCAGATTCGATTGTGACGTTGCGAGGAGCTTCAGCCGCTCGCGGCGGAAGTGATCTCAAATCTGAAGGCACCGTTGGGGCCGCAGCCATCAAACACATCTTTCTCTTTTTCGCAGCTCGTCATCAACGCGATGCGGACTTCTTCGCGTCGACGGCGGCCGAAGGTGGAGAAGGGCTCGACTTGCAAAAAGGAGTTGTCAATGACGTCTTACGTTCGCACCAACAGCCCGGCGCAGGTGCGCTCACTGTCCACCTTTGGCAAGCATCTGCAAAGGAGCGTGCTGACGGCGACGCTGCTTGCCGCGGCTTCGACGGGAAGTGAAGCGCAGCCCTATGTTCGTGCTGACGGCAGCACGACTGACGACTTGGAAGCGGCGCGCGCAAGTTGGCGTCATGACGCCGAATTCAATGGAAATGTGGGGCTCGCAGCCATCAACGCGGATGCGCGTATGCGTTGGGTTCCACCGGGGAGGGGGCCAGAGCTCCTCGCCTGCCCTCGTCCGTCTTGACGAGTGCCCGCTTACAGCCTACCTCACTATCGCGTTAGCACTCGTCCATCGCGAGTGCTAACAAAAACCCCTCAACATCCGCACCAGGGAAAAATCCGAAAATGGCAAAGTCGAAGTTCCGCCCGCTGCATGACCGCGTGGTCGTTCGCCGGGTCGAATCCGAATCCAAGACCGCTGGCGGGATCATCATCCCGGATACGGCAAAGGAAAAGCCGCAGGAAGGCGAGATCATCGCCGTTGGTTCCGGCGCCCGTGACGAAGCCGGCAAGCTCGTCCCACTGGACGTCAAGGCCGGCGATCGCATCCTGTTCGGCAAGTGGTCGGGCACCGAAGTCAAGCTCAATGGCGAAGACCTTCTGATCATGAAGGAATCCGACATCATGGGCATCATCGGCTCATATCAGGCCCTTTCGTCAACTGAATTCCCGGGCTCGATTGAAGCCCCTGCCAGGAGCTAAAAATGGCTGCCAAAGACGTAAAATTCTCCCGTGATGCCCGCGAGCGCATGCTGCGCGGCGTCAACATCCTCGCCGACGCGGTGAAGGTCACGCTCGGCCCCAAGGGCCGCAACGTCGTCATCGACAAGTCGTTCGGCGCCCCGCGCATCACCAAGGACGGCGTCACCGTCGCCAAGGAAATCGAGCTTGAGGACAAGTTCGAGAACATGGGCGCGCAGATGGTCCGCGAAGTTGCTTCGAAGACCAACGACATCGCCGGCGACGGCACCACGACCGCGACCGTTCTGGCGCAGTCGATCGTCCAGGAAGGCCACAAGGCGGTTGCCGCCGGCATGAACCCGATGGACCTGAAGCGCGGCATCGACCTCGCGGTAACCGACGTCGTTGCGACGCTGATCAAGAACGCCAAGAAGATCAAGACCTCCGAAGAGGTTGCCCAGGTCGGCACCATCGCCGGCAACGGCGATGCTTCGGTCGGCAAGATGATCGCCGAAGCAATGCAGAAGGTCGGCAACGAAGGCGTCATCACGGTTGAGGAAGCCAAGACCGCCGAGACCGAACTCGAAGTCGTCGAAGGCATGCAGTTCGACCGCGGCTACCTCTCGCCCTACTTCGTCACCAACGCCGACAAGATGGTTGCCGAGCTCGAGGACGTCTACATCCTCCTGCACGAGAAGAAGCTGTCCAACCTCCAGGCCATGCTGCCGGTTCTCGAAGCCGTCGTGCAGACCTCGAAGCCGCTGCTCATCATCTCGGAAGACGTCGAAGGCGAGGCTCTGGCCACGCTGGTCGTCAACAAGCTGCGTGGCGGCCTGAAGATCGCCGCCGTCAAGGCGCCGGGCTTCGGTGATCGCCGCAAGGCCATGCTGGAAGACATCGCC
Source organism: Mesorhizobium sp. M1A.F.Ca.IN.020.04.1.1 (assembly GCF_003997315.1). Lineage (NCBI taxonomy): Bacteria > Pseudomonadati > Pseudomonadota > Alphaproteobacteria > Hyphomicrobiales > Phyllobacteriaceae > Mesorhizobium > Mesorhizobium sp. M1A.F.Ca.IN.020.04.1.1. The sequence goes on along the minus strand of NZ_RZSN01000151.1, from coordinate 8,329 downwards.
ATCCTCACCGGTGGCCAGGTCATCTCGGAAGACCTCGGCATCAAGCTCGAGAATGTCGGCCTCAACATGCTCGGCCGCGCCAAGAAGGTGTCGATCTCCAAGGAGAACACCACCATCGTCGACGGCGCCGGCAAGAAGGCCGAGATCCAGGGCCGCGTTGCCCAGATCAAGCAGCAGATCGAGGAGACCACCTCGGACTACGACAAGGAGAAGCTGCAGGAGCGTCTGGCCAAGCTCGCGGGCGGCGTCGCGGTGATCCGCGTCGGCGGCGCGACCGAGGTCGAGGTCAAGGAAAAGAAGGACCGCGTTGACGACGCTCTGAACGCGACCCGCGCGGCCGTTGAAGAAGGCATCGTCCCCGGCGGCGGCGTCGCGCTGCTGCGCGCTTCGCACGCCGTCAAGGCGACCGGCGTCAATGCTGACCAGGCCGCGGGCATCGCCATCGTTCGTCGCGCGCTGCAGGCTCCGGCCCGCCAGATCGCGGCCAACGCCGGTGCCGAGGCTTCGATCGTTGCCGGCAAGATCCTCGAGAACAAGGCTGCGACCTACGGCTTCAACGCCCAGACCGGCGAGTATGGCGACATGATTGGCATGGGCATCGTCGACCCGGTCAAGGTCGTTCGCACCGCTCTCCAGGACGCGGCCTCGGTCGCCGGCCTGCTGGTCACCACCGAAGCCATGATCGCCGAGGCTCCGAAGAAGGAAGCCGCCGGCGGTATGCCGGGCGGTATGCCTGGCGGCGGCATGGGCGGCATGGGCGGCATGGACTTCTAAGAAGTCCATAAAGCACGCCCATCATTTAACATTGCTCAAGCCCGCAAGCGGGCTTGAGTGGTGGCATGACTTCTAAGAAGTCCGGTCCCACAGAGAATATGGAAAGGGCGGCAGACATGTCGCCCTTTTTGTTTTGGCATGCGGGCAGCCGGTCCAAAGGCGGGCTTCTATACTGTTGCGATTGGCGAAGGCCTGCGCAACAGCCGATCTCCCCTCTTGAGGGGGAGATGCCCGGCAGGGCAGAGGGGGGCCCGCGCATAAGGCTCCGGCGACGACTCCTTTGCAACGAGAGGCGCTGGCGCTCCAACGCGCGGCGACCCCCTCTGTCGCCTTCGGCGACATCTCCCCCTCAAGGAGGGAGATCAGCAGCGCCAGCGCCAGCGCTCGGCCATCCCTGCGTCAACCTGATCCGCGTCGCGGACGGGCGATAGTCGAGGCGATGGGCTATATCACGGTTCGCTTACCGATCCGCCAGCGCCAGCTTGGCTCCCAGCATGACGAAGGCGCCGGCGAAAGTGCGGCGCATCCAGGTCAGCACCATCGGCCGCGACACGACATGGCTGCGCACCGAAGCCGCGAACACGCCGTAGACGACGAAGACAAGGAAGGTCATCAGCATGAAGACGCCGGACAGTTCCAGCATCCTGGCGAAAGCGTGCGGCTCCGTGGTGCTGACGAATTGCGGCAGGAAGGCGAAGAAGAAGATTGACAGTTTTGGGTTCAAGATGTTGACCAGGATGCCGGAGGTGATCACCTTTCGGACAGAGCGTGGCGCGGCGTTCTGATCGAGAGCAAGGCCGCCCTTCTCCTTCAGCGTGTTCCAGGCCATGTAGAGCAGATAGGCGACGCCCAGATATTTCAGAGTCTCGAAGGCGACGGCGCTTGTGTGCAGCACCGCCGCAAGGCCGGTGATGGCCGCCGCCATGTGCGGGATGATGCCCAGCGTGCAGCCGAAAGCGGCGATGATCGCGGCGCGAGCGCCGCGTGAGAGGCCGGCGCTCAGCGTGTAGAGAACGCCAGTGCCGGGCGAAGCGACGATAATCAGCGACGTCAACAGGAATTCGATGCTCACGGTTTCCTCCATGGCCTGCACGGCGCGGAAGGTATCGGGAGGTCCGAGCGTGGGCAAGCGGGGAAGAAAGTAATCTCCCCCTTGTGGTCCCCTCGCGAGGAGATGTCGCCGAAGGCGACAGAGGGGGCTCGCCTCGTGTAGAGCGCGGCCTTTTCCGCGACGCGATCACGTTGGCGATTTATGTGAGACGACCCCCTCTGACCGCTTCGCGGCCATCTCCCCTCGAGGGGGGAGATCACGCTCTCCACCGCCAGCCCATGGGCGGCCCTTGCCATCAGGCAGTCGTCGCCGCCGGGCATGCAGGCGCGGCAGACATGCGGGCGGGCTTCGTAAATCGCGCAGGCCGTCTGCTTGCCCACCTCGCCGCGAAGCGCGGCGCAGCGGCCGTCCTCGCAGCGCATGCCTGACAGGTCGGTCGCGACCAGCTCGTCGGGGATGCGGTCTAGCTCGGCATCCTCTTCGGTCGAAAAGCGCGGCCAGTCCGCCGAATAGGCGCAGCAGGCGCCGCAGCTCTGGCAGTCGAAGGCGGCTGATGCGTCAAGCAGGGTCGGGCAGGGTCGGTCGTGCGGCAAGGCTATCCTCATGCTGGCAAGTGCCTTTAGCACGGAGCCGGGAAATGCGTCGCATCCGGCCGAGCAAAAAATTTTGTTTTGCCGGGAACCCTTTTGCCGGCTGGCGGTTTTGTCCCTGTTATCGGCAGTTCACGAGTATCGAGAAAAGCTGATAACAAAAGACGCCTCCCGCGCCCTGAAAAGCGCGAGAGGCGTTTTCCATTCGCCTTACATGATCGTGCTCATCATCGGCAGGATTTCATAGCGGAAGCCGCGGCCGGAACGCGCCACCGGGTCGCCTTCGGTAACCGCCCTGGCGTCGGCTTCCGTGCCGACCTGCAGGATCAGAAGCCCCCACGGTCCGGCTGGATCGGCGACTGGGCCGGCAATCATCATTCTGCCTTCACGAAGCAGGCCGCGCAGATAGTCGACATGCGCATTCATCAGCGCCCTCTCCTCCTCCGTCAGGGTGAAGGCGAAATCCGGACGCGGCGGAATCAGCCGGCAATGGAAGACCGAAGGCGACCTGGCAGCCGTCTCCTTGGAAAGGAATTCGTCCAACCAGCCCAGCACGCGCTCCCAACCGGAACCGTGATCGCGGCAGGAGTCCCGTCGCGACCCGAAGCCGTCATGGCGCAGCGTCAGCCGGGTGCCGTTCTCGACGGCTTCGAGCGTATAGGTGACGGTGGTGAGGTTATCGCCGTCCCAGGGCGCCTTCCAGGTCATCACCAGACGATGCGGCGGCTCGACCTCGAGATACTCGCCGGCGACATGGAAGTCCTGCCCGTCCGCGCCCTTGCCTTCCGAGCGCCAGGCGCCGCCCGGCCGGACATCGGCCGTGTGCTTCGTCGTCCGGTACATGTTGTCGGCGCCCCACCAGAGCGGGATCTGGTCCTCAGCGGTAATAGCGCGGAAGACGCGCTCCGGCGGCACGGCGATCGTCACCGTGGCAAGGATGGTACCGGCGGAAATGTCGGCGATCGCGCGCGGCTTGTCTTGGATGGCCATCATTCATTCTCCAGGTAGGATTTGAGATTGCCGAGGCTGTGCTGCCAGAAGTCTCGGTAAGGCAGGATCCAGTCGGCGACATCCTTCAATTCCGCCGGCTCCAGCCGGTAGACTCGCTCGCGGCCCTGCCGCTGCTCGGAAACGACGTTGAGCTCGCGCAGTATCCTCAGATGCTTGGAAATGGCCGGCCGACTCTGCGAGAAGGCGGACGCCAGTTCGTTGACCGGCGCGGGGCCCTGCCGCAGCCGGTCGAGGATGGCGCGCCGCGTCGGATCGGCGATGGCGCGGAAGACGGAACGGTCGTGCTCAGCCTGCGGCATAATGCGTATCCATTTGGTTACATATTATGCCGAATTCGGTCGCCGGTCAATTATCCTCGACCGGTGTGCTTTGGCGCAACGGAACCGCGAAGCACTCCGGCCCGTTTCTCCTCGCGAATTGGATCTCCGGGAGATGCGGGGATGGTGAACATGGACCAAATAGTGGGCTTGGCGAAGCAGATCAAAGGTTCGATCCGGCAAGCCATAGGCAAGGCCGCCGGCAACCGGCCGATGGAAATCAGGGGCATGGCGGACAAGTCGGCAGGCCAGGTGCAGAAGGCCTGTGGCGACATGAAAGCCATGCTCAAAAAAGCGATGTGACCAGCAGGCCCCGCGGTCAGATCTCGAACGCCCGGCACGGGCTGTCCGTCATGCCGACAGCGGCGTGATGCGGCAGGCCGCACGGAACTCAAACATTGCCCGTTCGTTGTCGTGGCGGATGCGGTTGGCGCATCCCGCTCCTATTCCAGGCCCAGGAGATGCGGATATGGTGAACAGGCATCAAGTTGCCGGCATCGCCAAGCAGGTAAAAGGCAGGCTGAAGCAGGCGGCCGGCAAGGCCACCGGCAGCCGGCGCTTGCAGGTGGAAGGCATGTCCGAAAGAATCGCCGGCAGGGTGCGCAAGGCCTATGGCGACGTGAAGGACAAGGCTCGCAAGGCGCTCTGACTCCATACGCCGCGAGGCAATGGCCGACCCGCGCGCCGGCCTGTTCGTCTTTGAGCGCCGACGGCGTCAACACCGCAGAACAGCTCGAACAACCGGCCTGGACAACTCTACCCGGCGTGCTTTCTCCCTTCAGGTGGCCCAGCTTTTGGTGAAGGCGTTGGTGAAAACGACCTCGCCATGGTCGCCGGCCGCCTCAGCCAGGACGACGTCCATGTGGTCATCGGTCACCCGCGCCAGCGCAAAGCCGCCCATGAAGGCCGCCTTCGGCTTGACGAGGTCGAGCCCGTCGCGCCGGTAGATCATCGGCACTGCGTGCTGATGGCCGTGAAAAATGGCGATCACATTATAACCCTTCAGCGTGGCGAGAAGCGCCTGGCGGTCGGCGTCGCCCCACCAGTGCGGGCGGCCGGCGCCGCCTTCGCCATAGGTGCGCTTCACTGGATCCCAGCGCTCGACCGAGAAGGTGTCCCAACCATAGTGCTGGAAGAGAATCACCGGACGGCCGTCGCCGGCATAGGTCGCCAGATCCTGCTTCAGCCATGGCAGGCTGCCTATCGCGTCATGGCCGGTGTCGCCGGCGAAGCGATGCGTCTGGACGAGGTGCAGGCCGCCCCAATCCCAGGAATAGCAATCGGTGTCGACATCGTAATTGGTCGCCGGCACCGGCGGCTTGAAGAAAACGCCGGGGCGATGGTTGACCTCGACATAGTCGCGCATCTCGCGACGGTACCAGTCGACATGGCGCGTCGGCCCATTCTGGTCGAGATCGTGATTGCCGAGCCCGACATAGACCGGGACATGCACGCGATCGGGGCCGATGCCTTGCTGGTAGCGCTGGCTGAACTGCAGAAGCTGCGTGCCTTCGCTCGGCTCAGTGATCTGGCCGCCGCCGTCATCGGTGATGTCGCCCCCGGTGACGAGGCCGAGCGGCGTGGCGATGCGTGTGCCGGCCGAGCGCAGGCCGGTGGCAGCGCCGCTGATCTCGGCCGGCCACTCTTTGTCGTCGATTGCGTTGAGCACGGCCACATTGCGCAGCAATGCCGCGTCGGTCTTGCCCTCCTGCTCGCAATGCGGGCTGAGCCCGGTCGCCATGCGGCAGGCATGGATATCGGCGATGAACAGGAAGGTGGCGTCAATCGGCTGGATAGGCTGGCCGGTCTGGGCGAAAGTGGTGTCCGGCAGGGCGCAGGTCGCGGCAAGGCCGGCCACCCGGGCCAGGAAATCGCGCCGGGACAAGAATGCTGAGGATAAGCGATTCATCATCGCGCCATTGGAACATTTTCAGCGCCGGATCGTCCAGATTGGCGGCTCTTTTCAAGCATTGGTTGAATTCGTGAAGGGCACTTTGGGTCGACAGCGCAGAGAGGGTCTGTCATTCCTTCCAGAACACATTTCCAGGGGAGAAGGCATGAAACCCGTGACGACCTGTGTGGCCCTCTCCATGCTTGCCCTCACCGGCACCGCCGAGGCGGCCGACTGCGTGGACGCCAAATCCGCCAAGGCCGGCTTCGTGCTGGAGAAGCCCGGCATCCGCAGCGAGTTCCGGCCGGCGCCGGGCGGCATGGTCGCGGTCGCCAACAACTACCAGTCGCAATCGCCGCAGACGCAATATCTCTACGCCGGGCTGATCGAGATTTTCCGCGATAGCGACACGGGCCGGCTGTCAATGATCCCGCTCGGCGACCTCAAAAAGCTCTTCCCGCTGAAGGCCGGTGCCAAGAGCAAGACCGAGTTCGTGCGGCTTTCGGCGAAGAAGGCGCCGAAGGGCACCGAAACACTGGCTTTAAGCGTCAAGGGCAAGGACACCTACAAGCTGGGCGACTGCAAATACACGGTGCTGACGGTGAAAGAGACGCTGACCGGCGATTCCGGCGCGGTGATCGACAGCTTCACCGCGCTCTATTCGCCCGACCTGCAAGCGGTGCTGGCGCGGCGCTACGACGAGGGGACGAGCGCGCAGAGCGAAGTGGGGTTCGAGACGATCAAGCCGCTGAGGGAGTGAAGGCTGCCTTTCAGTCAGGGACTTAAGATGATCCTCATACCGGCATCAGCGGATTGCCTGCTGCCGCACCACCCTGCGGGGTCATCTGGCGGGCGAACCGTTCTGTGATGGCGGGGGCTCGACCCGCTCCAAACCCTCCAGGCACTGCCGCAACACACCGGCATCCTGTGCGGTCTTGGCCATCGACATGGCGCCGGAGTAAGCCGCCACCGTCAGCGCGGCAAAGCGGTCGGGATCGGTCCCACCTTCCCCGCCGGCCTCCTGATCGGCGCGCACCTTGTCGGCGATCGCCCGCCGCCAGCCGGCGAAGATATCGGCCAACGCAATCCGGAAATCGGGATCGGCGAGCGACAGCTCATGCGCGAGATTGTTGAGCGGGCAGCCGCGCACATAGCCCTGCTGCTCGAGCGCGGCAGCCACCGACGCGAACACCGCGCGCACGCCCTTGCGCGCCGAAGGCGCCGCCCGCACCGGCTCGATCCAGGTCTCCTGAACCGCGGCCGCCACCCGCTCCTCGATCACCGCCAGCGCCAGCGCCTTCTTGGTCGGGAAATGATGGTGCAGCGCGCCGCCGGTGACGCCGGCCGCCGCCATCAGGTCGCCGAGGCTCGAGGCGTGATAGCCGCGCGCCTGGAAGCAATCTTCCGCCACGTCGAGCACGCGCCGCCGCATGCCCTGCGGATCGTTGGTGCGCTTCTTGCGCATCGCCACCTCCACCTTTCCCCGTGGGAGAGAAGGGGAAGAACGTAGCATATTGACAAAACAGGACAACCGGTCTGTTTATAAACAGGATGAACACCCTGTTTTCGAGAGTCTAGCCATGAACAGACCCTCCCGCCTTGCGTCGCCGATCGTGGAGCTCAGGCAATACACATTGAAACCCGGCCAGCGCGAAACGCTTATCGCGCTGTTCGACCGGGAGTTCATCGAGAGCCAGGAAGCCGCGGGCATGACCATCATCGGCCAGTTCCGCGACCTCGACCGTCCCGACATGTTCGTCTGGCTGCGCGGCTTCGCCGACATGGAGGCCAGGAGGAAAGCGCTCACCGCTTTCTATGACGGCCCGGTGTGGGCCGAGCATCGCAACGCCGCCAATGCGACGATGATCGATTCCGACGACGTGCTGTTGCTGAAGCCCGCGTGGCCGGACGCCGGCTTCGACCTGTCGAGGCGCGAGCGGTCGACCGTGAGCGAAGGCGAAAACAAAAGTGCGGAGCCTCACTTAGACGGTATTGTTGAGATTTCGATTCATCATTTGCGCCACGGCATGGAAACCGGCTTTGCCGAGCGTTTCCGGGCGGAAATGGTTCCGCAACTGACGGCCAGCGGGGGCCGGCTGCTCGGCGCCTTCGTCAGCGAGCATGCCGAAAACACTTTTTCGCGGCTGCCGGTGCGAGCCGGCGAAAATGTCTTCATCGCAGTCATCGGTTTCGACGATGGCGACGCCCATGCGAACTATCGGTCCGGCCTTACCGCTTCTCCGGCATGGCAGGCGGTTCGCCAAACCATGCAGGCTGCTTCGACGAAGCCGGCAGAGATGTTGCGCCTCACGCCGACGGCCCGATCGCTGTTGCGGTAGTCACTCGGCTGGCAGCACGTCGGCTATTGCCTTGGCGACGAAGGCCGGGTCTTCCCAGTGCGGATTGTGGCCGCAGTCCTGCGCCCAGACGAGACGCGATCCGGCAAGCGCCTCGGCCAAAGCCTCCTGGTGCGCTTCGCCGAAGAGCGGATCGCGGGCGCCGGCAATGATCAACGTCCGGACCCGCACGGCCCGCGCCGCCGCGGTCAGATCCGTCCGGCGGATTTCTTCGAGAATGGCGCGCCAGCGCGCCGCCGGCATCGCCGAAGCGTCCGCCGCCAGGCCGGCAAGAAGGGCCCGCGGCACGCCGGACCATCCGTTGGTTGCCGGCGTGGCGGAACTGCGCGACCCGATCT